>CABTWF010000019.1:0-34096 GCA_902488495.1 uncultured Streptococcus sp.
CAGACGTGTGCTCTTCCGATCTGACCGATGTTCTTTCTCAGCTCTTCCTGACTGTAGTCCCTAATATCCACACCATCCAAGAGAACTCGGCCTGACTGAAATTCATAAAAACGCATGAGGACATTGATAATCGAAGATTTCCCCGAACCTGTATGACCTACAAAGGCAATGGTTTCGCCCTTGTTAACTGAAAAGGAAATATCATCCAGAATCGGATGTTTGCCATCATATGAGAAACACACATGTTCAAAACGGATATTGCCTTCTTTGACTTTAGCTTTCCCATCTTTTTGAAGAGGCTCATAGGTCGTTTCGTCAATCAAGGCAAAGACACGACCTGCAGATACCATGGACGTTTGAAGGGTTGAAAAGTTTTGCGTTACCTCAATCAGGGGATCAAAGAGACGGTTGATGTACTGGATAAAGGCATACATGGTTCCGGCCGTTATCCCGATAGACAGACCACGGTAACCAAAGTAAGCCATCAAAACGGCGTAGCCTAGGAGTTTCAGCAAACTCATAGCAGGTCTCAAAAAGAGGGCATCCAAGGCTACAGAACGGTTGACATAGACCAAGTGTTCTTGGTTGATTTCATCAAATTCTGCCTGCAGGCGATTCTCTTGGTTGAAGGCCTGGATAATCCTGATTCCCTCGATATTCTCTGCCAGCTTACTATTGATATCTGACAAGAGACTTCTGGTTTTTTCGATGATTTTCACTGACTTTTTCCGATAGAGATTGACTAAAAGGAAAATCAAGGGTAGAAAGAGCAAAACTAAAGCTGTCAAACGAAAATCCAGCACCAACATGGTATACAGAGTTGTCAGAAAGATGAAAACTGCTGAAATAAAGCTGGATAAAATTCCCGAAAACATATCACTGATGGTCTCAGTATCATTGGTCAAACGAGAGACGATGGAACCTGCTGGCGTCTTGTCAAAATAAGACATGCCCAGTTTCTCCATATTGGCAAAGGCATCGTGACGAATATCTCTGACAATACTGTAGGACACCCGCGCAAAGAGAAGATTTCCGACATACTGGACCAGAGTTTGTAGGATATAGAGGCCATAGTAGGCCAGCAAAACGGTCACGGCCAGTTGATTAATATTGCTGAGGTACTGGTCGATAAAGTGGGAAGCCACGAGGGGAATGACACTTTTAATGACTGTCGTCGCAAGGAGAAAACTGAGTGCCAAAAAGGTCAGGAGGCCATAGGGCTTGAGATAAGACATCAAGCGCTTCAATACAGCCAATTGTTCTTGCTTATTCTGCATCTTCTTCTCCTTTCATTTCCAACTGCTGAGACTGGTAGGTTTGGGCATACCAGCCATCTAGGGCTAGCAGTTCTTCGTGCCTGCCCCGTTCGATAATTTGACCATTTTGCAGAACCAAAATCAGATCTGCATGGACAACTGCACTGAGGCGATGGGCTGTGATAATGTTTGTCTTATCTTTCCGCGTCTCCTTGAGATTGTCAATAATCGCATACTCTGTCTTGGCATCCACGGCGGACAAGGAATCATCTAGAATCAAAATATCCGGGTCTAGAATCATAGCCCGACTCATGGCCAGACGTTGCTTTTGCCCACCAGATAGACTAACTCCCTTTTCACCGATCAACGTATCAAAGCCCTGAGGCATGTCTACAATATCTTGGTAAACTTGTGCTAGCTTGGTCGCTTCCTCGAGCGCCGAAAGGGGCAAGTTAGGATTGCCAAAGCGGATATTGTCTAAGATAGAGGTCGCAAAGAGAAACTGATCCTGAGGGACATAGCCCATGAGACCACGAAGGTCTGTCAGACGATAATCACGAATATCGTGATCGTTTAGATAAATAGCTCCCTTATCCACATCGTATTCACGCAAGAGGAGCTTAATCAAGGACGTTTTCCCAGAGCCTGTCTGTCCGACCAAGCCTAGGGTTTGTCCTTTTTCTAAACTAAAGTGAATATCCGTCAGTGTCTCCTCATTTTCAAAGGCAAAGCTGTCAATAGCGTACTCCAAACGTCCATTTTCAATACCGTCCAGAGGAAACTCAGGGTCTTTTACAGGTGATTCCTGAGATAAAAGTTCCTCAATCCGTTGGTAAGAAACCTTGCCTCGCTGAGTGATATTAAAGAGGAAACCAATGGCCATAAGAGGCCAAACTAGCATATCCAAGTAGCTGATAAAGGTGACCAGATTCCCAACCGTGATTTGCCCTTTCTGAACCATCAAAGAGCCGACCAAGAGAGTTAAAACATAGGACGAACCAACAAACAAGAGAACCATAGGGTCAAAGAGACTATCGTATTTCATGGTTTGCAGATTCTTTTGGAAGGTCAATTCATTGACTGCCTGAAAGGAGGTCAACTCATCCGCCTGATATCCGAAAGACTTGGTCACTTTGATACCTGATACAGACTCCTGCACCTTGTTATTGAGTTCAGAAAAGGCAGCTTGAGATTCGCCAAAGGCCTTGTGGGTCTTTCTCCCTAGACGACTGGTCGCATAAGCCATGAAAGGCAAAGGCAGAATGGCAACCAAGGTCATTTGCCATGAAATGCTAAAGAGCATGGTCAGCAAAGTCACCAGTGCCGTGATAGAAGCATCCACCGCAGACATAACACCTCCACCTGCTAAACGGGTTAAGGCGTTGATATCATTGGTGGCATGTGCCATCAAGTCCCCCGTCCGATAGGTCTGATAAAAGGCTGGCGACATTTTAGTAAAATGCTCAAACAAGCGAGAGCGCATAATCTGCCCCAAACGGTAGGAAGTTCCAAGGATATACATGCGCCAAACATAGCGCAGATAGTACATCCCAAAGGCTGCCAGCAGTAGATAAAATAGATTAAGAAGGAGGTTCTGTTGGGTTAGTTGCCCCGACGTAATGGCGTCAATCACCCGCCCCATAACCATGGGGGGAATAAGGTTGAGGACGGAAACCAAGACCAAGGCCATAATCCCGACTAGATAACGGCGCTTTTCTAACTTGAAAAACCACCAGAGTTTTTGAATAATGGACATAAAATCCCTTTCTGATTGCAAATTGAAACCTGAGGCCAAGACCCCAGGTTTTTCTTATTCATAGGTTACGACTGAGACGACACCCTTGTCATACTCAGCGATAAAGATATTGGCTACATTGTCATGCCCTTGTTTGCTGAGATTATCAAGCAACCACTCTTCGCTACGGCCAATATATTCCAAAACATCGACTTGGATCACACCGTCAGTCACAACTGGATACTTAGGATTTTCATCTCCCATTTGGACCACGATGAGTTGGCCATTTTGCTCCTGCACAGCTCGTTTGACCTGTTTCATCTGGAAAATTCCTTGGTTACGAAGTTTGAGAGCAACTTCTGCTGCAGACAAACCAACTGAACGACAGGCTTCTGGGTCAATCTGCCCATTTTTGATAAGGAGAGTTGGTTTTCCATCAATCAAGCGTTTGACAAAACGAACATTGTTATTGAGCCACTTGAGGGTCAAGACCAAAATCGTCCACATCATCAAAATCACTGCGTACTGCAGAATGCTGATTGAACTATTGTAAATCACCCCACCGATGATACCACCAAGAACATAGTTCTGAATTTGGTCTGTAGCAGAGTTAGGTGCTAGATTCCCCTTTCCTGTCACATTAATAACAAAAACAAGAGAGAAAAGACCCAAGGCCAGTTTGATTAAAATTTCCATATAATTGAGTGTCATTTGTTTACCTCCACCAATTCAATAGCGTCTGTTTGATGCAATTCTAATTTCTCTAAAAGATACTTGTCTGGTTGGCTCCCGTTCATGGCACGATAGAAATTTGAACCTACCTTGATAAGTGCTCCATCAGTGGCTGCAGAAGTATTGACATAAACTTCTGATTTATCCACTCCCAAGTCTTTGGAAACAACCTCTATGAAATGAAGGGAAGTTTGAAATTGGTTGTTAGAGGCTTGATTGGTCTGGTATTTTGAGATTGTTACCAAAAGCATGGCTACCAAGGTCAAGGCCAAAATCATGACCAATTCCCGAAACTTAGTCCCCTTTTTATCTCGATAGGCTTTAAAAGCAAAAAATCCTGTGATAGCTAGGAGCACAATCCCAAAGCCAATCATGATGCCATTTTGCTGACTGATTTGGCTAAGTACATAGTCATATGAGTAAAATTTCATTTATTTTCACTCCCTTTCATAAAATCATTCTTAATTATAAACGAAAGAGAGTGATTTTTCAAGCCATACGTTGGGGAAATGGACCTTTTTTTGGTATAATAAAATCTATAATCTGAATGAAAAAGGTAACTTTATGAAACTCATCTCATGGAATATTGATTCCCTCAATGCTGCCCTAACTAGTGACTCAACTCGTGCCAAATTGTCCCAAGAAGTACTACAAACTTTGGTCGCTGAAAATGCTGATATCATTGCTATCCAAGAAACCAAGCTTTCTGCCAAGGGGCCTACAAAGAAACACTTGGAAATTTTAGAGGAACTCTTCCCAGGCTACGCAAACACGTGGCGCTCTTCACAAGAACCTGCCCGGAAAGGCTATGCTGGAACCATGTTCCTCTATAAGAAAGAACTCTCACCCACTGTCACTTTCCCAGAAATCGGTGCCCCTTCTACCATGGACTTGGAAGGTCGTATCATCACTCTAGAATTTGATAAATTTTTCGTTACCCAAGTTTACACACCAAATGCTGGAGATGGACTCAAACGCTTGGAAGAACGTCAAGTCTGGGATGTCAAATATGCTGAGTATTTAGCGGAGTTGGACAAACAAAAACCAGTCCTTGCAACCGGTGACTACAACGTAGCCCACAATGAAATCGACCTTGCAAATCCTGCTAGCAACCGCCGTTCACCTGGATTTACCGACGAGGAACGTGCTGGATTTACCAACCTTTTGGCAACTGGATTTACGGATACCTTCCGCCACATTCACGGCGATGCTCCAGAACGCTACACTTGGTGGGCACAACGCAGCAAGACTTCTAAAATCAATAATACAGGCTGGAGAATCGACTACTGGCTCACCAGCAACCGCGTGGCTGACAAGGTAACCAAGTCTGACATGATTGACTCGGGTGCGCGTCAAGACCATACGCCCATTGTATTGGAAATTGAACTCTAAGGAGAAAGCTAATGGATTATCAAGCTGTCATTCCTGAATTTGTAGTATCTGACCTCGAAAAGTCACGCCACTTCTACTGCAACTTGCTGGGATTTTCTGTCGAATACGAGCGTCCAGAGGAGAAATTTCTCTTCCTCTCGCTTGAAGACTGCCAACTTATGCTAGAAGAAGGCAGCGCAGAAGAATTAGCCCAACTAACCTATCCTTTCGGGCGCGGTGTCAATATTTCCTTTGGTATCAAGGAGGTCCCCCAGCTCTACCAAAAACTGCTGGAAGCTGACTATCCTATCCATCTTCCGCTGACCAAAAGAGAATTTCGAGTGGGAGATAGCTTTATTTACCCTCATGAATTTGCGATTTTGGATCCTGATGGTTATTTTTTAAGATTTAGCGAATAGAAGAATAAAAGGCTACAATACTTTCTAGCCTTGCAGCCTTTTATTCGTTCGCTTTTATGATCTATTTACTAACAAAATATTTGATTTATAAAGCTAATTGGTGTAAAATATAAACATTGGCAGTAGCCTGTTTAAAATTGAATATCATTTTACTTGTTTATGTCGTGAATTGGCACGACGTTTCTACAAGGTGCCGGAACACCTAACAATGAGTATGTCAGCTGAAGGTATGGTTTTGGCCATGCCTATTTTGGGGACTTACTTAGGGGATTAAGTAGGTCCTTTTTTAGTATTTTGCTAAGGCTAGCCTTCAAGGTTAAATATAATATTTTTAATATTTCCCTTATTTAGTGCGGACGGGAGCAACTTCCTTCGGAATTTCATCCCTAATTTTTGAGCCCCTAGCTCTTTCATTTCTAGGCTTAGGCTAAAATAGTTCCCCGAACTATTTTACTCTCAAAAATCCCGTCATATACAATAACAAGATTATTGTCTATGATACCACTACAGCGGGAAATATCTAGTAAAACTCGCTTCGCTCGCACTAGTATTATACATATACATTATTAGCAAACTAAATCACTATAGAAACATTTAGACAAGCAAATGAAGCATCTTTTAGACTTTAGGAGGTCTTATGAAATTATTAGAAGAGCGCATCCTCGAGGATGGGCATATCTTGGGTGATAATATCCTCAAGGTGGATTCCTTTTTAACCCATCAAGTTGACTTTAGCTTGATGCGAGAGATTGGTAAGGTATTTGCGGACAAATTCGCTTCTGCTGGCATTACCAAGGTTGTAACGATTGAAGCGTCAGGCATTGCACCAGCCGTTTTTACAGCTGAAGCCTTAAACGTTCCCATGATTTTCGCCAAGAAAGCTAAAAACATCACCATGAACGAAGGTATCTTAACCGCCCAAGTCTACTCCTTTACCAAGCAGGTGACCAGCACCGTTTCCATCGCTGTAAAATTCCTCTCACCTGAGGACAAGGTCTTGATTATCGATGATTTCCTTGCTAATGGCCAAGCGGCCAAAGGCTTGATCCAAATCATCGAACAAGCCGGAGCAAAAGTTGAAGCGATAGGTATCGTGATTGAAAAATCTTTCCAAGATGGTCGTGATTTGCTTGAAAAAGCAGGATATCCAGTCCTATCACTGGCTCGCTTGGATCGTTTCGAAAATGGTCAGGTCGTATTTAAGGAGGCAGATCTCTAATGCAAAAACAAGAAAAACACTCACAAGCAGCCGTTCTTGGCTTGCAACACTTATTAGCCATGTACTCAGGATCCATCCTGGTTCCCATCATGATTGCGACAGCTCTGGGCTATTCAGCTGAGCAATTGACCTACCTAATCTCCACAGATATCTTCATGTGTGGGGTGGCCACCTTCCTTCAACTCCAACTCAACAAATACTTTGGGATTGGACTACCAGTCGTTCTCGGGGTTGCCTTCCAGTCGGTTGCTCCCTTGATTATGATTGGGCAGAGTCACGGTAGCGGTGCTATGTTTGGTGCCCTTATCGTTTCAGGGATTTATGTAGTTCTGATTTCAGGCATCTTCTCAAAAGTAGCTAATCTTTTCCCTTCTATCGTAACAGGCTCTGTCATTACCACGATTGGTTTAACCTTGATTCCTGTCGCTATTGGAAATATGGGAAATAACGTTCCAGAGCCAACTGGTCAAAGTCTCTTGCTTGCAGCCATCACTGTTCTAATCATCCTCTTGATCAACATCTTTACCAAAGGATTCATCAAGTCTATCTCCATTTTGATTGGTCTGGTTGTTGGAACTGCCATTGCTGCTACCATGGGCTTGGTTGATTTCTCCCCTGTTGCGGCAGCACCGCTTGTCCATGTCCCTACTCCCCTCTACTTTGGGGTGCCAACCTTTGAAATCTCCTCTATTGTCATGATGTGTATCATTGCAACGGTGTCTATGGTTGAATCCACTGGTGTTTACCTGGCCTTGTCAGATATTACCAATGACCCAATTGACAGCACGCGCCTGCGCAACGGTTATCGTGCAGAAGGTCTGGCCGTACTTCTCGGAGGAATCTTTAACACCTTCCCTTACACAGGATTTTCACAAAACGTTGGTTTGGTTAAATTGTCAGGTATCAAGACCCGTCTGCCAATCTACTACGCAGCTGGTTTCCTGGTTCTCCTTGGACTCCTACCTAAGTTTGGAGCCCTAGCCCAAATCATTCCAAGCCCTGTTCTTGGAGGTGCCATGCTGGTAATGTTTGGTTTTGTTTCCCTTCAAGGGATGCAAATCCTTGCCCGCGTTGACTTTACTAACAATGAACATAACTTCCTTATCGCAGCTGTATCCATCGCTGCTGGTGTAGGTCTAAACAACAGTAATCTCTTCGTCAGCATGCCGACAGCTTTCCAAATGTTCTTCTCAAACGGAATCGTCGTAGCCAGCATACTGGCCATTGTCCTCAATGCAGTATTAAACCGGAAAAAGAAATAAGAAAAAGAGGTACGAGCCTCTTTTTTGTTTATCTATATCCTCACCTGTCTGTCTTCTGACCGCTGGCCTGTGACAAACATGGTGAAGGTTGCTTTGCAGACATTTCTGCCTTCTTGATTGGTAATATCCACATCCACGACACAGGTTGTGCGTCCATGATGGACACATTCTCCTTTAATGGTCAGTACATCGTCAAGTTTTCCTGCCTTCAGGTAGTTAATAGAGGACTGGAGCGTCACTCCATCAAGCCCCAGCGAGATAACCACCAAGCCACTGATTTGGTCACAAAGGGTGAAGAGATAGCCACCATGGGCATTGCCATAGTAGTTGAGTGACGAGTCCACCACTTTGGTCGTCACTACAACCTGACCATCTCTCATTTTTTCTATTTCGTAATTTTCAAAGGCAGATATAGCGTCAAAATGAAAATCTTTCATCGTTTCCTCCTGATAGTTCAAACGACACTATGATACTACTTTTTATAGGACTGTGCAAGGAGAAAGCTCCTAGTCTGGCAAAATTCCAACCTGCTCAACAAAACGCATAAAAGCTGCCTGTCCTTGTTCCGTCTGCTTGTAAACTCCTGCATCCTCCAAAACACGTGCAAAAATTTTGCCCACAGAGTCCTTGACGATTTCAAGGGCTTTTTCTTTATCCGCTAGATCCGGATGTTGGGCTTTGAGCTGGTCTGCCCATTTCTGATGATAGTCGGCAACTGAGACTTCTTCTCCTACGAGGTAGCTAGCGACTTGCTCCACTTCTACTTTCAAACGAGGTGGCAAGATAGCCAAGCCCATGACCTCAATCAAGCCGATATTTTCCTTCTTGATATGTTGGACATCCTTGTGGGGATGATAGATGCCATCAGGATGCTCTGGCGATGTCTGATTGTCTCGCAAGACCAAGTCCAACTCAAACTGTCCATCGCGTTTACGAGCAATCGGTGTAATGGTATGGTGTGGTGTCCCGTCTGTCTCTGCCAAAATCTGTACTTCAGGGTCTGAATATTGCCGCCATTCCTGCAAAATTTTGTCAGCCAAGTTAATCAAATCCTCTTTAGAATCCGAGGTCAAACGTAGCACTGACATAGGCCACTTGACAATCCCAGCCTTGACTTGTTCAAAACCAGCAAATCGGAAAGCCTTTTGCAAGGGAGCCAATTCCATAGGGAATACGTGACGGCCTCCCTGATAGTGATCATGAGTTAGAATAGAGCCTCCCACGATTGGAAGGTCGGCATTCGAACCTGCAAAATAGCCTGGAAATTGCTCTACAATCGCCAGCAGGCGCTCAAAACTCTGACGACTAATGGCCATGGGACGGTGCTGGCCGTCTAAGAAAATACAGTGCTCATTAAAATAAGCATAGGGCGAATACTGGAAGCCCCACTCCTGACCCGCCATTTCGAAACGGATAATGCGGTGATTGCTGCGAGCTGGGTGGTTGACCCGACCATGATATCCTTCGTTCTCTATACAAAGCTGACACTGGGGATAATTACTAGCTTGCACCAACTTAGCTGCCGCAATCTCCTTTGGATCCTTTTCAGGTTTAGACAGATTGATAGTAATCTCCAGTTCTCCGTAGTCTGATGGAACACGATAAGCAATATTCTTAGCAATGGCCTTGAGTTTGATGTAGTCATTTTTCTGACTGAGTTGGTAAAAATCTGCTATCGCTTGCTCTGGAGAGTGGGCGTAGGTTTCCCAGAAATTACGATTGACCTGACTTGGACAAGGAGTCACCAAGTCCATCAGTTCAGCACCGAGGATTTCACGCGCAGTCTGACTATCCTCAATCGTCTCTAATCGAACGGCCTCCTCTACCAGCTGGTCCTTGAGGTCAATCAATGTATCTAGATTGGTCTCAACTTCCAAAACACCATCTCCCACTCGTGCCAAGACACGATTGGTCAGGTAGATTCGATCCATTTCTTCAAATGAACTTTCAGAAATGACGTGTGTTATAAATTTATCTACTAAGGTCACTATAGAGCCTCCTTTTGACTAGTCAAGGACGCGAGTGCCACCTGCAACTTCAGCGATATAGAAGCTTGGAGAATATCCAACTACTTCCTCGTAGTGCTTGCCAACAGCTGCTTTAAAAGCCTCAACGGCATCTTTTGGCACCAAGGCAATGGCACATCCGCCAAAACCTGCCCCTGTCATACGAGCACCGAGAACACCTTCCTGAGCCCAAGCGGTGTGAACAAGGGTATCCAATTCCAAGCCAGTTACTTCATAATCATGCTCAAGAGAAACGTGAGAAGCATTCATCAAGCGACCAAATGTTTCCAAATCACCTGCTTGAAGGGCTGCTTGAGCTTTAAGAGTACGTTGGTTTTCAAGCACAGCATGGCGAGCACGTTTCAAACGATTTTCGTCTTTAATCAGATAGCTGTATTGGTCAAAGGCCCACTCATCCAATTCACCCAAGGTCTGAATATCCAAGGCAACTTGCAATTCTTCTACTGCTTTTTCACACTCAGCACGACGTTCATTGTATTTAGAGTCCGCCAGTTCACGGCGTTTGTTGGTGTTCATGATGACAACGACATTGTCTTTCAAATCAAGTGGCACCAAGTCGTATTCTAACGTATTAGTATCCAGGTAAATAGCACGTTGGTCAGCCCCCATACCGATGGCAAACTGGTCCATAATACCAGAGTTGACTCCGATAAAGTTGTTTTCTGTTTGTTTTCCGATTTTAACCAAATCCAAACGATCTAGTCTTAAATCAAAGAGATACTCTGCCACAACCCCTGTCAAAAGTTCCAAGGACGCTGATGATGACAAGCCAGCACCATTGGGGATATTTCCATAAACATAAAAATCAAACCCTTTGTCAATCACGTGTCCAGCTTCTTGCAAGAAATAAAGAACCCCTTTTGGATAGTTGGTCCAGCTGTGATCTTTTTCAAATTTGAGGTCAGCAAGAGACACTTCGATGATACCCTTGTCCTCAAAGTTGGCTGAGTAGAAACGCAAGACTTGGTCGTCACGCTTGCGAGCCGCCCCATAAGTTCCCAAGGAAATAGCTGCTGGGAAAACATGTCCACCATTGTAATCCGTGTGTTCACCAATCAGATTGATACGACCTGGTGAAAAGAAAGTTTGGTCTGCTTCTTGACCAAAAACGGCAAGAAAGTCTTTGCGAAGGGCTTCAGCAGTAAGATGTTGTGTCATATGAATTCTCCTTTAACTGTCCGTTAAGTCACCTTATACTCAATGAAAATCAAAGAGCAAACTAGGAAACTAGCCGCAGGCTGTACTTGAGTACGGCAAGGCGACGTTGACGTGGTTTGAATTTGATTTTCGAAGAGTATTAACGTGTAATCGTTTTCTTCTATTGTATCCAAGGCTTTTACCAAGGTCAATCCTTTTTACTAAACTTTTACTAAACTATCAGTAAAAAGCAGAAAAATATGATATACTAACCTAAAAGGAGGAGGATTTATGGCTACCTTAAAAGACATTGCACAGCTAGCCTCTGTCTCTATCGCGACCGTATCTCGTGTCCTCAATCGCGACCAGAGTCTATCTGTTACAGAAGAAACCAGACACCGTATATTAACCGTTGCTGAAGAGCTGGGCTACACCAAGCATCTCAAGACAGGCGAATCCCACAAGCCCAAGCAAAAAATTGCCATTATCCAATGGGTCAGTGAACAAGGGGAGTTGGACGACCTCTACTACTACCAGATTCGTCTCGGTATTGAAAAAAGAGCCCAAGAGTTGGACTATGACATCTTGCGCTATTTTAATGACCATCCTTTTACATTAAGCGAGGAAGTGATTGGCATTCTCTGCATCGGAAAGTTCAGCCGAGCTCAGATTGCTGCCTTTGAAGAATACCAAAAACCTTTAGTCTTTATAGACAGCGATACCCTCTCATTAGGTCATACCTGTATTATCACTGACTTTTACACTGCTGTAAAACAAGTTGTAGACCATTTCCTCAGCCAAGGGATAGACCGTATCGGGATTCTCACAGGTCTTGAGGAAACAACCGACCAGGAAGAAATTATCCAGGATAAGCGGCTAGAAAATTTCAAAGACATTACCCAAGCAAATGGTATATACCATGAAGAACTGGTCTTTCAGGGGAGCTTTACTGCCCAGTCTGGCTATGACTTGATGAAGGAGGCCATTCACAAGCTAGGAGAACAACTCCCACCAGCCTTTTTCGCTGCCAGCGATAGTTTAGCCATCGGCGCCCTCCGTGCCCTTCAAGAAGCTGGAATCAGCCTACCAGACCGCGTCAGTCTCATTTCTTTTAACGACACTAGCCTGACCAAGCAGGTCTATCCTCCCCTCTCCAGTATCACTGTCTATACCGAAGAAATGGGCCGAGCAGGCATGGATATTCTTAATAAGGAAGTTCTACACGGTCGCAAAATCCCCAGCTTGACTATGCTGGGAACCAGACTGACTCTGAGAGAAAGTACACGGAATGAATAGAATATCAAAACGACCTCTTATTGAGGTCGTCTTTTCTAATGATGATGCCCATGCTTCTGCTCTAACTCTCTCACCTTCCGCCTATGTTGCGCATGATTGCTTTGACTGCTATCTACTTCAATAGTGATATTCTGCACGCCTCTTTCTTCTAAACATTGACGCACCACTTCTTTGGTCTCCATCATCTGCTCCCAGTCCTTGATACAAATGTGAACAATAGCATTGTTCTCTAGACCGTCCATGGACCAAATGCTAAGTTGGTTAACACTTTTGACATTGGTCAGAGCCTCTATATCCTTCTCCAGATCACTTGTCTCGACCCCTTCTGGCACAGCATCTAGGAAAATCTTCAGTGCGCTCCAAAAGCGAGGAATGGCTTTCGACAGAATAAAGATGGAAATAATAAGCGACAAGAGTGGATCGAGGATATACCAATCTGTAAATCGGAGGATAATCGCCATTAGAATGACAGCCAACCAACCAAGAGTGTCTTCCAGAAAGTGTAGGCTAAGAATTGACTCGTTCTTTGTCTTTCCTTTACGAACTACCAGACTAGCTAGCACATTGATACTTACTGCAATGATTCCTAGCCAGAGGATGCCCTCATCATTAACAGGTTGTGGATTAAAAAGTTTAGTTATATTTTCTAAAATCACTAGGATGGATCCTGTGATAAGAATCACAGCAGTCACCAGAGCCCCTAAAAGACTAAATCGTTTGTAACCCAAGGTGTACTGTCCATCTTCTTCACGATTGGAAATTGTTTCTAAAAGGGCTGATAGGCCAATGGCCATAGCATCTCCCAAGTCATGAACAGAATCAGCAAGAACAGCACTTGACCCAAAGATTCCTCCTGCGATAAACTCGACAATCGCATAGCTTAAATTTAAGAAAAAAGCTAGCCAGATAGATGTTTTAGAACTCATTTCTCTCCCTCCTTTGGTATAATGGGTATATACATACTTCTTTCATTTGTATTATCTAATAAAATCCAAAGAAAGGATAGAAGCAAACTGTCAGCCATGTTCAGTTCTGAACAGTTTGTCTCAAGTGTCTATATGCCAAAAAGAGACCGTCGAGTCAGCAAGACGAAAAAAGCCATCTATCAAGCTTTTTTACAACTTTTGAACGACAAGGGCTATGATGCCACTACTGTTCAGGATATTATTGACCTAGCAGATGTAGGACGTTCTACTTTTTACTGTCACTATGAAAGCAAGGAACTCCTTTTAGATGAACTCTGTCGCTACCTCTTTCATCATCTCTTTGAAAGGGAAGGACACTTTACTACCGAGGACTACCTCGCACATATCTTTTTACATTTTCAAAAAAACCAGGACCATGTCACTAGTCTTCTTTTTTCCAAAAACGACTACTTTCTCCGCCAACTACACAGGGAACTCAAACACCACGTTTATCCCATGGTGGCGGATGACTTGCAAGAAGCCTATCCAAACATTCCGGCCTCCTACCTCCAGCATTTTGTTGTAACGAACTTTATCGAGACCCTAACTTGGTGGCTAAAAAAAGGAAAATCTTATACCGAAAACCAAGTGGTGAAATTTTACCTTGATGTAATAGAGATGACCTCTACAACTCCACTTGATAACTAAGCCTGAAACTCAGAAAGGAACCAACTATGTTAACTTCGATGATTCTAGGAATACTAACAATTGTACTAGCTCTCGCCTTCTCATTGCTTCACCTTGCTGCTGCTTTTTCAGCCATGAAACAAAAGAACTACAGTCTGGGAAACACGTGCATCTTGGTTGGCAGTTGCCTCACATCTCTGGCTCTAGCCATCTTTTACTTCGTTCCAGTTGCAACCATTCTTCTATGGATTGTGGGTTCGAGTATCGTCTGCTATGGAGCCTACTGGAACGGCCAACAGAAAGAAAAGCAACATATCTCGCACCACATTGTTCGTATAACGAGCGCTATTGTCATTACGGTATTATTCATTTTGCTCTAACACAAAAAAGGATCATCTGATCCTTTTTTACTTTTTTAAGCACTCTTTGCTGCCTTGCTCCACTGATACCACCCAACTAGACTATTGATCAAGTAAATCAGGTATTTTCCTTGGATTTGCAGGCTTTCTCCCCACCAGAGATAGATAGAAAAGACATTGGTAGCTGCCCAGAATATCCATTGTTCACGGTAAACAGCTGTCATGAGGATTTGCCCAACCCCATTGGTCGCATCGGTGATGGAATCGCGATAAGGACGATTAGCTCCGATAGACTGATAAATAAAACCAAAGGCCAACCACCAAAGAACACTAATGGAAAGATACTTTGTCCGGCCCTTACCATCTAGTTTACGCGCAACAAACTCCTGCTTTTCTTTCTTGAACTGAGCTTGGTAGATCCACACTAGAAGTCCAATTGGCTGCATGGCCGTAAAGTAGAGAGTCGTCAGCACCTCACCATAAAAGCCTTTTTGAAGGGCAAGCACCAGATAAATGATGGAATTAATCAAACCAAATAGGTAGTTACTAGCACGACCTTCAGCTTCTCAAAGAGCAGAAAAAAGGTTAGTAAGGCTTGAGAGATGAATCATTTTAAAGGCAAACAATTCCAACAAGACGTCATCATTATCGCTGTTGGTTATTACCTACGTTACAATCTGAGCTATCGTGAAGTTCAGGAATTGCTTTATGACCGTGGAATAAATGTTTGTCACACTACGATTTATCGGTGGGTTCAAGAATACAGTAAAAGCCTCTATCATCTCTGGAAAAAGAAAAATAAACAGTCCTTCTATTCGTGGAAAATGGATGAAACCTATATCAAAATTAAGGGGAGTTGGCATTATCTCTATCGAGCGATTGATGCGGACGGTTTAATATTGGATATCTGGTTACGAAAGAAACGTCAAGCAGACGATAACAGCTATAAGTTAGAAGATACCGCCTATCAAGAAGATAAAGCACGCAAAGCAGAAACCGAAGATAAGCTAGCTATTGAAGCAATGAAAAGCAAGTACACCACGCTATTGCTAGAAAATATGTTGCTAAGTCCGTTTGAAATGCAAGATACAAAAATCATGGCAGGATTGCAAGTCCATGTTTACCACCTCTATGACGAACTGAAAGAATTAAGAGGGCTAAATAGTGTTAAAGACCACTTATCTTATGTTGCCAGCAGACGTGAAGAATATTCTAAGCATAATGTCGCACGCTACCTCAAAAAAGCCATTGAACAATATCTACCAACGGTTAAAAGACAGGACTTAAACCATGAGTGAAGACTTAAAAACGATCAAAGAGCTGGCGGATGAGTTGAGTGTTACAAAACAAAATATTCAATATCACTACCAAAGGTTACCAAAAGAATTACAGCTTAAAAGTTCCAATGGGTCTAATCTAATAAATTCTAAAGCAGAAAAAATAATTTTAGGTAAAGTAGAAAGTAGTAGCAAATCAAATACCAAAGACCAACAAATAGAAAAACTAACTAATTTGTTAGACCAGTAACAACGATTAGCCTTGCAAGATAAAAAGTTGCTAGAAGAATACAAGGCGGAAAATGATAACTTAAAAGCCCTCAAAATGCCCTCACAGGAAACAGAATTCAAACACTTAGACAATCAATATAAAGATGAAGTGAACGCTCTTAAAGAGAAGTTGGAAAATTTACAGGAACAAATCAAAGATCAAAAAAGGATAGAAAAACAAGAAAAACCAATAAAATGGTGGGGACTATGGCGAAAATAGATGATTCAGTTAAAAAGAAAGTTCCAGAATTGCGATTTAAAGGATTCACGGATGAATGGGAACAGCGTAAGTTGGGAGACGAAGTTCGAATAGTGATGGGACAGTCTCCTAATTCAGAAAATTATACTGATGATCCTAATGGGCGCTAAAAATGCGAAGACCTATGAAGACCTATTTTGTATTAGTCAAACAAAAACTCCAAAAGAAATGGTATATGATTATGACCATGAAACAAAGTAAAATCAAACCGAGTGATCTGAGAAAGCACCCGATGATCATGAAACGTTATTAAACACAAAAGTCACCCATGTGAGTTCTTGCCAGAAGCTGAAGTTAATCCTTCAACCTGGAAAACCCGCAGAGGTGACTTTTTCTATACATCTCGATTTTTCTGGCAATAATCATTAACCGATAAATATGTCTGTGAATCACCCAGCGACTCCGCTATGTCCATAATCCGCGGTGGTAGTAATCCCACTCGCTGGACAAGTTCGTGATTGCTGAACAATTCCCGTGGACTGCCGGCGAAGCCAAACTTCCCGTGTTCCATAACATACACCGACTCAAACTCGGCGGCGACCCAATCCATGTCATGGGTGATGGTCACAACTTGGTGGCCCGAATCAGCCAACTGATGGAAAATTGCGGTCAACTTGCGCCGGCTTTCCCAATCAAGCGACATCATCGGCTCATCAAATAAATAAATCGCCGGATCCACTGCCAAAACTGTGGCAACGCTCAACAGCTTGCGTTCCGACAATGACAGGTCATATGGACTTTCAGCTGTTTTATCATCCAAGCCAACTCTTTTTAGAGCCGCTAAAGCCCGCCTCGTAATCGTGTCGTGGTCATCCATGACCTGCGCGACATTCCACTCCACCTCTCGTTGAACGGTCGGGTTGAAAAGCTGATCGTCAGGATTCTGAAAAGTAATCCCAACCTTCAGTAACTTTTCGACTGGTTTAAGATCATTAAAATTTTCTCCATCGATCTTAATCACACCGGTTTGTGGTGTCAGCAAACCCGTCAACAATTTGAAGAGCGTTGATTTGCCGGCACCATTTTGGCCGACAATCGCCACCATCGGATCGGCGAAGTGTTTGTCTTCAACATCCAAGCTAAAGGACCGTTCCGGATAAGTGAACGTCAGGTGGCTCAGTTCAATTGTGGACATAACGAACCTCCTTCAAATCAGCGTAATTCACCGGATACCGGCCATCAGCCAAGTGCCAATCCATTTTTTGAGCAAGTTGCTGGATTGTCGGGGCTGGAATCTGCCAGTCAGCTGCCAAATGATTAAACACCTCACCCGGCCTGCCCTGGGCTACCATTTGACCCTCGTGCAGCACCCACACAACGTCGGCGACTTCGCACAAATCGTCAATTTCACTGGTGACAATGAAGACAGTCGTCTCTTTGACTTGGGCCAGCCATTGGAAAAATTGCCGGCGGCCAAGGGGATCCATCTCACTGGTCGGATCATCCATAATCAAAACAGCCGGATTAGCCACAATCGCCGTGGCAATTGCCAACCGCTGAATCTGACCACCGGAAAGGCTCTCGGGACGCAAATTCAGCTGTTCAATCAGCCCCATTTGCGTGGCAACTTCTTCAACCCGTTTTTGAATCAGTCCTTCAGCCATTCCCTGATTAATCAAGTCAAAGGCGATTTCATCGGCAACCGTGTCTGCCAACCCGCTTAGTTGGCCAGCTGGATTTTGCAGTACAACTCCATTCATGGCATTATAAACAGGCCAATTGTCAGACACTCGCTGGCCAAACATGTGCCAATCGCCCTCAATCTCAGCAGACACAATTTTGGGAATGACCCCTGCCAGCACACGGCACAAAGTCGATTTGCCGGAGTGGCTATTCCCGATAATCCCAACCACCTGGCCGGTATGAACCTCCGCGTTAATCTGACGCAGTTGTGGTTGCTCAGTACCCGGATAACGGGTGGTCAAATTTTCAATTACAATCCGTTTATCTTCGTCCATATCTTCCACCCAATCAATAAAATTGCCAATCCAGTCAGACCAATGTGCAGCGTCCGCGACAGGCGATACACGCGCTGGGAGGTTCTGACAGTCCGGTTGAGATTATCAAAACCTCTCAGTTGGAGAGAAATCGACCGCGTCATCGATTGATCCAAGGTCTTAATCACCAATGGAATTAGAACCGGCAGGACTGACTTTAATTTCTGAATCAACGTTTTTTGCGGATTGGTTCCGCGAACTTTTTGTGCCTGCTGGATTTTCCGCATATTGCGCATCATTTCCGGCAAAATATAACACACCGACATCAGAACGTAGACGGTTTTATAAGACAATCCGGACAGTTCCAAATAGGCCGCGTTTTCTGAAATACTCGTGGTCACCATAAAAAAGCCACTGGTCAAAATAATCACCAATACTCGACAACCCAGAGTGGTGGCGTAAATCAGGCCTTCTTTGTAGAACGACACCCCAAACACAGAAAACAGCACAGTTTGATTCCGACTGTAAAATAACCCTTGGATGATCAGCATGGTGCAAATCAGAAACAGGCTGAATCCCAGCGCCTTAAAGGTGGTAGAACTCAATTTGGAAAATAACAATAGCAGTGTTGCGACAAGAATTAATCCGGCCTGAAGCAATAAATTCATACTGGCAAAGCTCAACAACGTCATGTTCAAGATGAACAAGAGCTTAGTAATCGGATCGATCACCTGGTACCACTTGAGCTTGACCCGTGGCGCTCCAGAAATCAATGTTTTATCAGTCATCATTTATCATCGCTAAAGAAGTGCACCATCCGCTTCGGCAGCTGACGATAGATGAAGAATGCCAGGTAGGCCACGCAGACTTTATCCAAAATATCCAAGACAAACTCATCTATAAATGAGGCCAGCCACACTGGTGCATGATTGGCGACCATTACCGCAAACAATGAGTCACCCCAAGCGATACCGGTCTGACCACCCCAAAAGATGACGTTGAGTGGCGTTGAAATGACAGCTGAAACGATGGCAATAATAATAGCAGAAACAAATACTCGTCGCGCTGACGAGAACCACCCATTGGCGTGCAAAACTCCTACAGCAATCCCAATTCCGATGCTGGTAATCGCATACACGGTTGAAATTGGCGATAAGGTCAGCCCATAGATCACGTTGTTGATGAAACCACTAATGGCACCGGCAACCGGCCCAGCCAACATGCTGGTAAGAAAGGTTCCCAAAGACCCCAGCCAAACGGGCAACTTTAACCCCTCCGCCAATGCTTTGGCAACATAGTTAATCCCCACGGCAGCGGGAATCAAAGTCATGGTGGCAGCACTTAACCTAAATTTCCACATACTGGTACGATGAATTGGTTCTGTTTTCATAATCTTCTCCTTTTGTTTTTAAAGAGCCGTGTCTGGATAGACTTTCGGACGCAACGCTCTATTATATATCTACTGAACTGTCTATACACAAGATTTCCATCCTTAGTCGACATGAGCTGGAAATCTTTATTTGTTAAGTAGTTCACAACACATTATACACCTATTTTGTGAATAGTCAAGTGTATTTACAGTAAAAATCTAGAAAATCCTGAAAATTTCCTCTTATTTTCCATTTAAAAATGAAAATCTTTATTTCTGGCACTAAAAATGCCCAGACAAGATTGTCTGAGCATTTTCTATATGGTCGTTTAGCAAAGTTGAGTTTAGCATTTTCAAGCTATTTCTTCAACAAACCTTGTTCTTGTAAAAACTCCTTGGCTACTTGTTCTGCTGACTTGCCTTCAACACCGACTTGGTAGTTGAGCTGGCTCATCTGGCTTTCAGTAATTTTACCTGCTAGTTTATTGAGAACTGTCTCCAACTCAGGATGTTTCTTGAGAAGAGCTTCTTTCATGAGTGGCGCTCCTTGATAAGGTGGGAAGAGTTGCTTGTCATCCTCCAAGACCTGCAAATCATAACGCGCCAACTCTGCATCTGTCGAATAGGCATCTGTGATTTGAATATCGCCTGACTGAATTGCCTGATAGCGAAGAGCTGGCTCCATAGTCGCTACATTGAGATTGAGACCATACATTGATTGCAAGCCCTTATTGCCATCTTCTCGGTCATTAAATTCGAGTGTAAAGCCTGCCTTCAACTGCCCTTCCACTTTTTTCAAGTCCGAAATGGTCTTCAAGCCATATTCTTGAGCAATCTTTTTCGGAACAGCTACAGCGTAGGTATTTTGATAAGACATAGGTTTTAGATAGGCCAGATGATCCTGTTTGGCAATGCCATCACGCGCCACCTGATAAACCTGATCTGGCCCATGACCTACCTTGGGTGATGGCTGAAGCAAACTTTCAGTCACCGTACCAGTAAATTCAGGATAGATATCAATGTCCCCTTTTTTCAGAGCTTCATAGAGGAAGCTTGTTTTCCCAAAATTCGGCTTAACAGTCGCAGTCATACTGGTATTTTCTTCAATCAGCAACTTATACATATTTGCCAAAATTTCTGGTTCAGGTCCCAATTTCCCAGCAATCACCAAGTTTTCTTTCTCTTTTTGAGCTAAGAGGGCTGGACTATAAGACAGACCGAGCAATATGGTCACCAAGGCAAAACCAGAGAAAATCGTCCGCAATTTTGCTTTTTCCATCACTTTTAGTAGGAAGTTAAAGGCAATGGCAAGCACTGCTGAAGAAAGGGCCCCAATCAAAATCAGACTGGTATTATTACGGTCAATTCCCAAAAGGATAAAAGAACCCAGTCCCCCTGCCCCAATCAAGGCAGCCAAGGTTGCCGTACCGATAATCAAAACCGCCGCCGTCCGAATACCAGACATTATGACAGGCATGGCAAGTGGAATTTCAAACTTCTTGAGACGCTCCCACCTGGTCATCCCAAAGGCAATCCCAGCCTCTTGCAGACTTGGATCAATTCCCTTTAGCCCAGTGATGGTATTTTGCAAAATTGGGAAAATCGCATAAATCACTAGAGCCGTCAAAGCAGGCAAGGTTCCAATTCCCATCAAGGGGATAAAGAGTCCCAACAAGGCCAGAGACGGGATAGTCTGGAAAATTCCTGCAATCTGCAAGACCCAGTCCGCCAACTTCTCATGATAGCGAAGATAAACAGCCAAGGGAATAGCAATAAAAATAGCTAGTAACAAGGTCAAAAGTGACAACTGCAAATGTTGAGATAGAGCTGTTACCCAATCACTAAAACGCTCCTGAAAAGTTGATATCAAATTAGTCATGAACACTACCTCCAAACAAGTCTGCTACAAAGTCTGTTGCAGGAGCTTTTAAAATCGTCTCAGGATTCGCCACCTGACGAATCTCTCCGTCCTGCAAGACAGCAATACGGTCCGCCAATTTCAAAGCTTCATCCGTATCATGGGTCACAAAAATCGTTGTCATCCCAAACTCTTTATGCAATTCTTTCGTCAGAACCTGCAACTGTTTTCTCGAAATAGCATCCAAGGCTGAAAAGGGCTCATCCATGAGGAGAATCTTAGGCTGACCAATCATGGCACGGACAATCCCGACCCGTTGCTGTTCTCCACCAGATAATTCATTAGGCAAACGATGCCCATACTCAGCTACCGGTAAACCAACCTTAGCTAAAAGCTCTTCTGTTTTCTTCGCAATCTCTTCCTTACTCCACCCCTTCATCTCAGGAATGAGAGCAATATTTTCCGCAACCGTTAGATTGGGAAACAGAGCGATAGCCTGTAAAACATAACCAGTAGAAAGACGAAGCTCCCGCTCATCATAGTCTTTGATGCGCTTGCCATCCATGTAAATATTTCCATCAGTCGGTTCCAAAAGACGATTAATGATCTTGATCATGGTCGTCTTACCAGATCCAGAAGGACCCACTAAAACCATGAACTCTCCATTCTCAATCCGTAAATTGACATCTCTCAAAACATCTTTTTCTGTATAGCGTAGCGCTACATTTTTGTATTCAATCATTCTTTGTCCTCTATTTAAAACTTTCCTCGATTCGTCAAGTCATCTACCTTAGGCATGACTTCCTTATTATCCCAATGCTCCACAATCAAGCCATTCTCCAAACGGAAGATGTCATACTCAGCATAAGGCACCCCATCTATCTGAGTCTGTCCATAGCTGACCACATAATTTCCTTGTCCCAAAAGTTGGAAAACAAAGTCAAAAGTGACACCATGTTCAGCCACATAGTTTTTATAAGCAGCACTTCCTTGTCTAATCTCATGATTATGCTGAATCAAATCTTCTGCCACATAATCACTCCACTGCTCTAGCTCCCCATTTTGGAAAATTTCTGTCAAGAAACGGCGAACAGTTTTTTTATTTTCTGCTGTCTTATCCAAATCCTTGATCTTAAAATCTCCAAAAATCTGGTCTAATTGGCCGTTTTCAGGTGTTCGATAGTAGTCAATAACATCCCAATGCTCCACGATACGACCATTCTCATCCGCACGGAAAGTATCTGTCGTCACCCATTGAGCTTCCCCGCCATTGAGATATTGATGAACATGGACGAAGACTAGATTGCCGTCTTCAATAGTGCGAACAATTTTCATCTCACGCTCGGGATGGCGCTCAAAGAAATTTGCAAAGAAAGCTGCAAATCCTTCTTTCCCATCTGGCACACCTGTCGAGTGTTGAATGTAGGTATCTCCTACAGACTGGGCCTGAGCCTCGGCAACTCGTCCATCTTGAATAGCATGAATGTATAGGTTGTGAGCATTTTTCACTTGTTTTGACATATTTTATTCCTCATTTGCTTTCTCTTTCAGATTGTCCAAAATGCGTTCCTGATAACTTTCAAACTGGCGAATTTCTTCCTCAGAGAATCCTTTATAAAAAATAGCATCCAACTTTTGACTGACACGCTGGCCAATTTCTTTCTGGGACAAACCTTGCTCCGTTAGCTTGACATACTTCTTTCTCTTATCTATTCCACATGGGCTAATGATGACCAGGTTTTGCTCCTCAAGTTTCTTTATCATGGTTGTGAGCGTATTGTTAGCAAGTCCAGTCGCCAGCGCAATATCTGTGGCTGTAGCGCAACCTGTCTCACTATTCCATAAAACCGCTAAAATTTTTCCCTGCTCACTCCGATAAAGAGCTTCTGAATCTTGACTCAGTAACTTTTGAAAAATCCTCCCATTCAACAAACGAATATGATGGGCAACTAAATGACTATCTTTCATGATCTCTCCAATTTATTTCCATATCGATACGAATGAAAACATTATAATACTTATTATTCTAACTGTCAACTATTTCGATTTAGAACTAATTTTTCTCAGTAAAAAATCTCCTACTCAAGGTAGAAGATTTCAATCTTATAAACTTAATCCGTCATGTCTGATACCAAAGTTCGACGCTCCAATGGAATACTGCACATAACTAACAAGAAAATGAAGCCTGACTGAATCCAGAAAAGGGCCAAGTCAAAGATTCCATGCACAGCAACCACTGTAAGGAAAGATAGATAAAGACCGATAATTGGACGTTTCCCCGACTCCTGACTCATATCCATCATCAAACGAACAGGAGCAACAGAAGACAAAGCTAATAAAATGGTTCCCACAATTCCGTAACTCAGAATCGTATCAATATAAAGGCTGTGAGCATGTTCATGATAAGGAGCATTTATCCGAGGATAAGAGTGCATATAGGTCAATGGCCCCTCCCCCCAAAAAGGATTTTGCTTAAACAAGGCCATCCCAGCATCCCATATAGAAATGCGTTCTTCCATAGAGGAATCTAAAGTCCCCATCCGAACTCCCAAATCACTAGAAAAAAGGAAACTCAACCCAATCGCAAAGACCCCGATACTAAGCCAAAAGGCCTTCCAGTTTTTAATGGTTGTAAAGAGATAAATGATGGCTCCAGCGATAATAGCAGGAAAGGCAGTTCGATTTTGCGTAAAGTTCAATCCAAAGAGATTAACAAAGCCTGCAATCACACAGAATACCTTCAACCAATTCAACTTGGTCGTTGTAAAGAGATAGAAGGCAATCATGATACAGAAACAACAAATAATTCCATAGTAATTAGGATTAAAAAAGGTCACTTCTGCCCGATTCTGATGCCATACCTGCATATTGGGCGAAAGAAAGGCATAGTTAAATTTCTTTACAATTTGGAAATGCTCCAAAGTAGCAAAAGCCGCAGAGAGCACACTACCAAACAAGATTGTCTGCAGTATCAGTCGAAAGAAAGCATGTGTCAGACGTTTCTGGTAAAAACTAAAGAAAATGAGGAAGAGAAACATCAGTAAAGATGCAACCAATCCAAGCCAGTTCTTGGCGACGATGGAGATGATACTACTGTAGGCAATAAAAAAGAGAAGTACAGGATGTTTGGACAATCCTTTGATAATTTCCTTCATCTCCCCAGTAACAAGTAAACCTATCAAATATAAAGCAAAGAGGGCTAAGAACAAATAAAAAGGTAAAAAGATACTTATGATCATCAAATACAAAAAGAAATCTTTTTTCGAAAGCCCTCTTATCTTATCCAGTAATCCAATTGATTTCAAAACGGATCCTTTCTGTTCTGGATTTCTCCAGAAGATAAATGCTAAACTATCTTTATATTCTACCATTTTTTCCGTCATTTGGGAACAATGAACACGTTTTCACCACAAAAAATTCTATCATCAATATAGCACTAGAACTGAATGTTTCTGCCGTTTTCCACTACTTGATAGGTCTGACTTTGCAAATCAATTTCTGCTACTGCTGTTACGGACTTGTCTTTATTTTGACGTTTGATTACAATGCTGTGAGCTGTTGGTGTTTCAATATCAATAGTCCCTTCTAGGTCAAAGGCCTCTGATTGATTGCGGAAAGAAAATAGATTGAGAAGGGCCTTCACCACAGGACGTTGAACTTCTTCTGCTATTTCCTCATTGCTATAGTAATGACGATTAATATTTCGACCTTCTTTGGTTTCTTCTAATAATTTCAAGTCATTTTTTCCTGCTAATAGACCCACATAGTAAACCTGAGGAATGCCTGGAGCAAAAGCTTGAATCAAACGAGCGAGGAAGTACTTGACATCATCATCTCCAAGCGCAGAATAGTAGGTTGAATTGATTTGGTAGATATCTAGATTGTTATACTCTGCACTAGAGTACTTACGTTTGACATTCGCTCCAACCTTATAGAGCTCATTTGAAGCATAGTCAATTTCCTCATCAGTCAGGATATCCTTGACATCCACCACTCCAATCCCATCATGGGTATCTAGTGTCGTAAATTGCTTCATCGGGCTCATCTTTAACCACTTAGCCAAACGCTCTGTTCTGGAACTGTAAAGAGTATAAAGGGTCACCATTGGAAGGGCAAAATCGTAAACATAGTAATGATGGTCCGCTATTTTAAACTGAATCGAATAGTGTTCATGAATCTCAGGTAAGAGCTCGGCACCGTATTCAGCTGCTATATCCCGGACCTTATCCAGCAAATCCCAAATATCTGGTTCCACAAAGAAATCATTGGTATCCAATTTCTTCACTGCATAAGCAAAGGCATCTAGACGAATCAAATCACACCCGTTACTTGCTAGATGTTGAATCGTCTTACGGATGAATCCCATCGTTACTTCTTTGGTCACATCAAGATCAATCTGCTCCTCACCAAAAGTATTCCACAAATGTTCTACTGAACCATCTGCAAAAACAATCTCTTGCTTTGGTGCACGGTCCTTTCGCTTGTAAATTAAATCTACATCAGCCTGTGTCGGACGATTTTCCGGCCAAAACTTGTCCCAGTTTAAAAAGAGATCTTTAAATTCACTAGCTTCATGTTTTTCTTGATAGTCCTTATAATATTTAGATTGACGAGAAATATGGTTAATCATAAAGTCAAACATAAGATAATATTTCTCACCTAAACGCTTAACATCCTCCCAATCACCAAACGCTGGATCCACTTCATCGTAGTCCACTGGTGCAAATCCACGATCACCTGTTGACGGGAAAAATGGTAGAAGGTGAACTCCCCCAATAGCATCGCCAAAATGTTCTTCCAAATTCTCATACAAGTCTTTAAGGTTATTTCCAAGACTATCTGAGTAAGTAATCAACATAGTTTTATTTTGAATGGTCATAGATGGTCTCCTTTTTCTGATGAAAGCCAAGTCTTATATGACCTGGCTTCGTAAATGAAAGATATTTTTAGATTTTTGTTCAGTACTAATATAGACTGCAATCAACTAAATACGACTTTCTTGTTTTCTACATAGAATTGCCAACAAGCTGAACCGTTCCTTTGTATCTTAATTGAACACGCCCTAAGCTCTGTGTGAAAAAGATGAATCTTCCAAGAAACCAAGGCTTCTTATTCAGATTCCCTATTTTCACTGTGAGCTTTTAACGGGCTTTGTATCTTGTTACTTCACTGCCCCGTTACTCATTCCTGAAATGATATGTTTTTGGAAGATGAGGTAGACAATGGTTATCGTTACAATTCCCACAATATAAGATGCAAAACTTGGGCCATAGTCATTGAAATACTGACCTTGGTAGTTGTATTGGAAGAGAGGTAAAGTCCACATCTTGGAATCCTTATTCAGAATCAAGAGTGGCAACATAAAGTCATTCCAGAACCAGAGAGCATTGATAATCAAAGTTGTCGCATGCATGGGCTTCAACATTGGAAAAATGATTCGACGATAAATTGTAAAACGATCAGCCCCATCAATTTCCGCAGCTTCGTCCAAACTATCTGGTACACTGATTTTTATATAACCAACATACAAGAAGAGAGTCTGTGGAATAGCATAAGTTAGGTAGAGTATTACTAGCCCCCACATATTTGCTAGGCCGAGTTTACTCATCATAACTGTGATGGGAATCATAATCACCTGAAATGGAACAAATATCCCTAAGATCAAGAGCGAATACATAATTGCAAAGGCTTTTTTCTTGGACATATTTCGAGCAATAGAATAAGCTGCAGCTGGTATAAAGAAAGCCACTACAATCAATGATAACACCGTAATAACTGCTGAATTCCAGAAATAGCCTCCAATTCCATCCGAAATCAATCGTTCATAATTACTCAACGTAAAAGGATTGGGCAAACTAAAGAAATGATTCATGATATCCTTAGTTGTCTTGAAAGAACTAAATACCGTTACCAACAAAGGAACAAGTATAAGAATACCACCGACTATCAAGAGGACATATTTCCAAAACTGATTCAATTTTTCTTCTTTTTTCATGTGTAGGACTCCTCTATTAGATTTCAAATTTCTTTGATAGCTTGATTTGGATCAGAGAAACAATTCCAATAATTAAGAATAAAATCAAGGCAATTGCATTCGCATATCCATATTGATTACTCTTGAAAGCATAGTTGTAGACTAAAAGTCCAAGAGACGTTGTAGCATTATTTGGACCACCACTCGTCAATGCAAAAATCTGGTCAAAGGCTGTCAAACCAGACTTAAGAGCCAAGATAAAAACCATTGAGATCGTTGGCAGTAAATAGGGCAATTCAATCTTCCAAAAGGTTTGTTTACTTGTTGCACCATCAATTGATGCTGCCTCTAAAATATCATTTGGAATACTCTGAAGACCAGCAAGAAAGAGAATGATTGGCATTGCTACTCCTTGCCATAGAAGAACAAAAATAGTTGCCACTACCGCTCCGACTGGTGTCCCCAATAGACTCTCTTGTAGAAAACCAATCCCTAAAATTTTTCCAATCGTTGGAAGCCCATAGTTGAAGAATTGTTTAAAAATCAAGGAAACTGTCAAACCAGACAAAACAGCCGGGAAAAAGAACCAAGCTCTAAAGAAGGTCTGCCCCTTCATCTTCGAATTTAAGGCTCGTGCCACAACCACCCCAATCGTAATCTCTCCAATAATCAATGCCAGAGTTAAAATCAAAGTAAAGGCTATGGCTGTGAAGAATTTCCCATCAATCATCAGCAATTTGTAGTTATTTAAACCAACAAATTTATAATTATAGGTCAATCCAGTCCAGTTAGTCAAACTATAGAAAGCACCTTGTACCATTGGAAAGTAAAAGAAGATAGCTTGTAAAGCAAGCGGGATGAGCAAAAATGTCCAACCCCAGTATTTATTTAAAAATTTTCGAATAGCCATATCATCTTAACTCCTATTCTAGTCCAAATCTGCCTTCATTGGATTAAAGAAAGCATTGAGATTGTTTGCCATATTTTTCAGATTTTTATCCATCAGGTAACCTGCACTTAGATTAAAAAAGTCTTCTTCAGAGTTCCAGCGTTGGCCCAACCAAACATAATGTTTGTCCGTAAAAGCCAGTTTAGAAATAGCTGCAAGCGCTGAATCTTCTTTTTCCTGTATGCCTTTTACCGCAACAGGTGATCCATCTACATCATAGTATGACTGCATAGCTTTTGGACTAGTCATATAGCTGATAAATTCTTCGGTTTCCTTAGGGTGTTTGGTAGTAGCTGAAGTTGATAATGCCATATCCCCTGCACCAACAGTGACTTCTTTTCCTACTTCTTCTCCAGGAAAAGCAAACATCCCCACCTCAAATTTTGGATCCTGTTGATTAATTGCCGCTAATGCCCATGATCCTTGTGGCATCATCAAAGCTTTTTCACTCGAAAATGCTACCACCGCATCATTATAAGAGGCACCACGCCAACCATCTTGAGCATTATCTGCTAATAAATCGAGTCGTTCTGCATCTGCTTTTAAAATAGCATCATCTGCAGAAATAGCATTTGGTTTTGAAAAGCGAAGGTAGTTATTAGCCGCGTCTCCACTACCCGTAAGAGTAATGAGAGAAAGTTGGTGGTAACCATTTAATGTCCAGCCTTCATTGCCCGCAACCGCAAATGGAGAATTCCCACTATCTTTTATCTTTTTAACAATCTCTTGAAATTCTTTAAAAGTCTTCGGTTCCTCAAGTCCTAATTCTTTAAACTTCGTTTTATTGTAATAGATTCCATAAAGGTTGGCCGTTAAAGGCACACTATAAATCTTGTTATTGATTGCATACTTTTCAGCATAGTCATTCTTGATGTTCTCAAGATAGGGTTTTCCTGTCATATCCGCAAAATAACCTGCCTTCGCCCACTCCTGAAAATCCATATTTTGAGGATAGATATTAATAATATCTGGAACATCTCCTGATAAAATCCGAGTCTTTAGAACAATTCCAGCTGAAGGTACTGTAGTCAGCTTCACATCAATATTAGGGTGTTCCTTCTCAAAATCATCCACTATCTTTTGCAAGGTATCTGCCATCTCGGTCTTCTGGTTAAAAAACTCAATCGTTACCTTGCCATCAGTTGATTGATTGTTCTGACCACAAGCCACGAGGCCTAGTAAACTTGCCCCAGCTACTAAAAGAAAACCTGCTTTCTTATACCATTTCATTGGAATGCCTCCTTGATAAATTTATACGCTTTTATTATAGTCTTTTGAATTTATACTGTCTACTCAAAAAATCTCCTGGTGATAAGGTAACAGTTAAACCTGCATACATGAGCTCTGCACCCGAGTAAACAATGTTTGTCCCTTCCAGCTCATAAAGCCCTTCCACTTCTAAGTCTTTCAGTTTCAAGGTGGTTTCCATTGTTTCCACAACTGACAGGACTCGGACGTAGGTCACAATCGTTTGATTTTCATAGTTAAATTGTACAGCTGCTTCATTGGATTCAGCATCGGGATTGATTAACCTATACTGATTCCCCAACTGGACTACTGGTCGCAATTCTTTATACAAGTTCACCTGATTAGCAATCTCAGCCTTCTCTTCATCTGATAAACTTGTCAAATCAAGCTCATACCCCAGATTTCCCATCATTGCTACATGACCACGAGTTTCCAATGGTGTCATTCGTCCCATCTGATGATTTGGTACTGCTGACACATGAGCCCCCATGGAAATGGTTGGATAGAGATAGGATGAACCGTATTGGATTGGTAAACGTGCAATAGCATCAGTATTATCACTAGCCCAGACTTGTGGGAAATAACGCATCATACCAAGATCATTTCGTCCACCACCACCAGAGCAGGACTCAAAGAGAATATGACTGTGTTTCTCTGTCAGATAAGAAACGAGTTCGTAAAGCCCCAACATATATTGATGAGATTGCATCTGGGTTTCCAGATAAACTGAACCATTCCCCAGATTAGTGATATTGCGGTTCATATCCCATTTGATGTAGTCAATTTTATGATGAGAGAGGAGTTCATCTAAAACATTTTTCAAATATTCTATTACCTGGGGATTGGCAAGATTAAGTACTAATTGATTTCGAGAGTAAATATGATCATATCCTGAAACCTGAATAGCCCAGTCAGGATGTTTACGATACAAGTCGCTATCAACAGAAATCATCTCAGGTTCTAACCAAAGCCCAAACTGCAAACCTCTTTCATGGATAGCTGAAATCAGACTTTCAAGACTTCCACCCAGTTTTTTCTCATTTACAACCCAATCACCTAAAGCACGATTATCATCAAAGCGATTACCAAACCACCCATCATCTAATACAAAAAGTTCAATTCCAACTTTCTTAGCTTCATCAGCTAGTTCTAACAGTTTTTCTTTCTGAAAGTCAAAGTAGGTAGCTTCCCAGTTATTGATTAGAATTGGACGCTCTTTTTTAGAAAATTTACTTGGCATAATGTGCTTAAGTACAAAATTCTGACTTTCATGACTAATACCAGTTAATCCCTTATCTGAATAGGTCACTAAAGCTACCGGTGTTTCAAAGCCTTCCTCAGGATCTAACTTCCAAGAAAAGTTTTCTGGATTAATGCCAATAGCCACCCGAACTTCATTCAACTGATTCTTTTGGACAAAAGCTTCGAAGTTTCCACTATACAGTAGTTGCAGAGCAAACACATTCCCAGCATCCTCTGTAACTCCTTGATCACATAATAGAAGGGCTGGTGTTTGAGCATGCCCAGAAGCTCCACGGTTCGAACTAATCGAAAAGATTCCTTGCTCTACCTGTTGACGTCGGACAGTCTTTTCACGAGCATAAGCTCCCTGTAAAGTCACTATTTCGTAAGCTGCAGCGGGAAAATCAGCCATAAAAGAAAAGTCCTTATGAATGACAACTTCCTGATTACTATTATTCTCCAATTTGCTGTAACTAGCAATTGTCGCATCATTATCAAAAGCAGTATAATACAAAGTCAGACTAAGTTTAGCTTGAGGATCTTTTAAAATCAAGGCAAGCGTCTCTGTAGCATTCATGCTGTGAGGAGAAGGTAAGCCCTGTGGACCATTCTGACCTTTTAAAATCTTTGCTTCTACAAATCGAAAGTCTGTTACTTCAGTTGCATCATGTTGAACCTGTAAAGTTGGTTTTCTAAAGTCACCCAAACCATGTTGTCCAAAAATCTGACGTTGCGTATCCAAACTAAAGGTTCGATTAGTAGCTATGGGATTACCAGAAAAAGCATGATCGCGTTCGTAAACACTATTAGCCCCTCTATAGTTCTTAATAGTCTTTCCTAAATGTTTTAATAATAAGAACCCATCCCTATTTTCAATAATCAAGCTTAAACCTTTACTCTCAACGTAAAATAGATTATTCTCTATTCGAACTCCCATAAATTGTACCTCATCCATTTCTTGATAAAATTTTAGCACATAAAAGCGCTTTCTAAAATAGAGAAATGTATACAAAGTATGGTAAAATGTTAGGTAGGAGGTGACCCATGCTCGTTTTTTCAGAATACCAGACTGGAACAATTGATCTTTCTCTTAGCTTCTACGGTTATGAAGAATGCACGCCTAACTACTCTTTTGGCCCAGCTATTCGAGATACCTATGTACTCCATTACATTACTAAAGGAAAAGGTCAATTCCATTATAAGGGGAAAATTGTTGATTTAAAGGCAGGAGATTTCTTTTTACTAAAACCAGATGAATTAACATTCTATAAAGCAGATAGCCAGGATCCTTGGGCTTACTACTGGTTGGGGATCACTGGAGGGAGGGCACCTGACTACTTTGCTCTATCTCAAATTTCTGACCAATCCTACCTCACCCAGTCAAATAACTGTCATACACAGACAACTGCAAAACTCATCTCAGATATTGTCCGCTTCGCTCAGATTACAAAATCAAATGAATTGGCTCAACTCCACATTATGGGACAACTCCATGAACTGATGTTTCATCTAGGAACGATTGCTCCAAATCAGAAAAAAGAGAATATTTCATCAACCCACCAGCTCTATCTTGACTGCAAACAATTAATTGATAGTCACTATCCACGATCGCTCACCATTCAAGATTTAGCTAAAGAGCTATCGGTTCATAGAAGTTACTTAACTAGTGTGTTTAAAGAATTTCACCAACTCTCTCCAAAAGAGTATTTACTTTTCGTTCGAATGAAGCGTGCGCAACAGTTACTAGAACACACAAATGAAACGATCAAAGTCATTGCATATTCTGTAGGTTTTTCAGACCCACTACATTTCTCAAAAGCCTACAAACAGTTTTTTCATAAAACACCTAGTCAAACTCGAAAAGAATACTCTCATTCCCTCTCAGCTAGAAAGGAAAATCAATGAAATCACACCAACTAGTCTACCAAATATTAGCTAGAGAAAACGATTATGTTAGCGGAGAAAAAATCGGAGAAGAACTGAATTTAAGCCGTACATCTATATGGAAAGCGATCCAACGTCTTCAACAAGAAGGCCTAGAAATTGACAGTATCAAAAATAGAGGCTACAAGCTTATTCAAGGCGATCTGATATTGCCTGATTTGATTCAAGAGAACACCAACTTAACCATTCGCTACAAACCTGAGACAAAATCAACACAAACAGATGCAAAAGAAGGGATTGAGGTTGGAAACCAAGGAAACACACTCTATCTTTCAACCTGTCAAACAGCAGGTCGTGGCCGCTTTCAGCGCCCCTACTATTCTCCATCTCAGGGGGGAATCTATATGTCTCTGCATATTCAACCAAACCTTCCCTATGAAAAACTCCCATCCTATACTCTCCTTGTAGCTGCCGCAGTCTACAAAGCCATTAAAAATCTAACTATGATAGAAGTAGATATCAAATGGGTAAATGACATCTACTTAAAAAATAAAAAGATAGCAGGTATCCTCACCGAAGCAATGACATCAGTTGAGACAGGCTTGGTTACAGATGTCATTATCGGACTTGGTATAAATTTTTCAATAGGAGACTTTCCAAAAGAACTAAAAGAAAAAGCAGGTAGCCTATTTATGCCACCTGCACCAATTAGTCGTAATGAGCTCATCAGCGAAATATGGAATTGTTTCTACAATACGGATTCAGATGAGCTACTTTATATCTATAAAGAAAGATCAATCGTTCTTGGAAAAGAAGTTACCTTCCAGCTAGATGAAAAATTGCAAAAAGGTCTTGCAAAAGAAATCTCAGAATCTGGTCAACTTCAAGTCGAACTTGAAGATAAACATACTATCTGGCTAAATAGCGGAGAAATATCACTAACAAGTTGGTAATAAACAAATCCCCCTTTTAATGATATAGAAGGGGGATTTACATACAAAAAAAGAGCCTAGCAGCTCTTATCGTACGGAGAATGGGGGATTCGAACCCCCGCGCCGGTTACCCGACCTAACGATTTAGCAAACCGTCCTCTTCAGCCTCTTGAGTAATTCTCCTATTAATGGGCACGAGTGGACTCGAACCACCGACCTCACGCTTATCAGGCGTGCGCTCTAACCACCTGAGCTACGCGCCCAAGTTCAAAAACTTGGTATGAACTTTCGTTCAAAGCGGGTGACGAGAATCGAACTCGCGACAACAGCTTGGAAGGCTGTAGTTTTACCACTAAACTACACCCGCTTAATAAAACAAAATATGGCGCGAGACGGAATCGAACCGCCGACACATGGAGCTTCAATCCATTGCTCTACCAACTGAGCTACCGAGCCAAATTGCGGGAGCAGGATTTGAACCTACGACCTTCG
>CABTWF010000020.1:0-32885 GCA_902488495.1 uncultured Streptococcus sp.
CTCAATGAAAATCAAAGAGCAAACTAGGAAACTAGCCGTAGGCTGTACTTGAGTACGACAAGGCGACGTTGACGCGGTTTGAATTTGATTTTCTAAGAGTATAAATAGCCCAAAAATCGTATGAAGATATCATACGATTTTATCTATTAGTTGACTAAACTATGGTACAAGTCCAGGTAAGATTTGCAGGCTGTATCCCATGAGAAATCGCATTCCATAGCTTGTTTTTGTAGATTTCTCCAAACGTCTGGCTGGTTCTTATAAACATCCAAGGCTGTTTGGAAACTCCAGTTAAGCCAGTAAGGTGTTAAATTATCAAAGCTAAATCCAGTACCAGTTCCTTCGATTGGATTGAAGGATTGAACTGTATCTCTTAGTCCACCAACCTCATGAACCAATGGTAGAGTTCCATAGCGCATCGCCATCATTTGAGACAAACCACATGGTTCAAAACGACTCGGCATGAGGAAGAGATCACAAGCTGCGTAGATTTCTTGAGCAAGTTTGACGTCAAAAGTGATATTTGCTGATAGCTTGTCTGGATAGACTTGTGCAAACCAAGAGAAAGAATGTTCAAAAGCTGGGTCACCTGTTCCTAAAAGGACTATTTGAACGTCCTCCTGTAAGAAACGATGCAAGCTTTCTACAACAACATCAAAACCTTTTTGGCGCGTCAAACGAGAGACAATCCCAACTAGAGGAACATCTGCTCGTACAGGTAACCCAACTCTCTCTTGCAATTTTGCTTTGTTTTGAGCTTTTCCAGACAAATCTTCTTTATCAAAATGATAGTCTAAAAGTGGGTCTGTTTGAGGATTATAAAGATCTGCGTCAATACCATTAACAATACCTGAAACCTTACCTGACTCCATGCGAAGAATCTGGTCCAAACCGCAACCAAACTGACTGGTCATAATCTCGTGCGCATAGCTAGGGGAAACGGTTGAGACACGATCCGCGTAGAGAATACCTGCTTTCATCCAGTTGAGACAATCATTCCAGCGAAGGGTCCCATCAGCATAGCGTTCAAACCCAACACCGAACAAATCCCACAACATTCCTTCAGAAAATTGACCTTGGAATTCCAAATTATGAATGGTTAAAACGGTTCTGATTCCTTGATATGCTTGAATCCAATGGTACTTTTCTTTTAACAAGAAGGGAATCATGGCTGTGTGGTAATCATGAACATGGAGAAGGTCAGGGATAAAGCCAATGCGTTCCATAGCTTCAAGAGCAGCCAGTTGGAAAAAGGCAAAGCGTTCACCGTCGTCAAAATCACCATACACATGACCACGGAAGAAATAATACTGATTATCAATGAAGTAGAAGGTTACACCATTCAAAACCGTTTTCTTAATACCACAGTACTGTATACGCCATCCTACACTAACTTCAAAGTGGAGAACATCTTCTATCCGGTCTCCAAACTTTGCTTCTACCATATCATAATAAGGCAAGAAAACTGCAACTTCGTGCCCCGCTTTTACAAGTGATTTAGGAAGTGCGCCAATGACATCGCCCAAACCACCTGTTTTTGAAAAGGGTGCTCCTTCTGCCGCTACAAATAAAATTTTCATGAATAAATGTCCTCTGTTACTGTTTCACCCTTCTTAACTACAACTGGATGTTCTGCTGTGCCTCGAATGACAACACCGTCCGCAACTTCAACGCCCTTGTCCAAGATAGCATATTCAACTCGGGCACCTTGACCAATCACAACACGAGGGAACAAAACGCTGTTCTTCACAACACTATCTTTGTGAATATAAATGTTACGAGATAGGACTGACTGAACTACTTCACCCTCAATGATACTACCAGAAGCAAACTGAGAAGTACTTACTTTTGAAGTATTCGCATAGTAGGTTGGTTCTTCATTCTTAACTTTGGTATAAATTTTTTGATTTGGTGAGAAAAGAGAGTAGAATTTTTTAGATTCAAGCATATCAATATTTGCTTGATAATAGGACTGAACAGAATGAATGTTTGCTAAGTAACCTGTGTATTCGTAAGCAAAAGCTCCTTCTTTTACAGCTAAATCGCGAAGAACATAGCGCAACTTTTCAGGATATTCCTTCTGAGCCTCTTCTTCAAGTCGTTCAATCAACCAAGGAGTGTCCACAACAAAGATATCTGTAGACATGTTGAAGAGTTCATCTGTAGATTTATTATCAAAGAGTTTGTGCGAACGAACATGGTCAGTTTCATCGATTTCCAAGATAGCATTCACATCTGAAATGTCTTTCTTTGGAAGTTTCTTATATACAACTGTGATCGGACCATTTGTTGTATTGTGTAGGTGGAAGACTTGATTCAAGTCAATATTCACCAGCACATCGCAGTTAATCGAAACGGTTTGGTTTGAACCCGAACGTCTCAAGTAGGTAAGTAGCTGTTGGTAATACTCTTTTCCAACCGTACTGCTCTCAACACGAGTATTGTAAATTCCTAGATAGTAGTGACTTAGAAGGGTTGACAAGCCCCATTCACGACCTGAACGGATATGGTCGAAAACTGAGCTAATATTATCTTGTTGGAAAATACCAAAGATACTACGAACACCTGCATTTGCAAGACTGGAAAGGGGGAAGTCAATCAAACGGTATTTCCCACCGAAAGGCAAGCTAGCTACCGGACGGTGTTCTGTTAACGTTGACATATCATGAAAACCAACTGTGTTTCCTAAAATGGCTGAATATTTATCAATCTTCATCTGTTGCTACCCCCACTACTTCATTGTATCCTACTACTTGTACTTCGTCAGTTCCGTCAATCTCTACACCGTCTGCAATAATGGCACCCTCACCAATAATAGCACGAGTAATCTTTGCTCCATGGCCAATAATAGCCCCACTCATAATAACAGAATCAACGACCTCAGCACCTTCACGTACTTGTGCTTCTGTTGAAAGAATCGAACGTTTAACAGTTCCATCTACAAAACAGCCATCCACGACCAATGAATCTTCAACGTGTGCATGCGCACCAAAGTAGTTTGGTGGTGAAATCAAGTTTCTAGAGTAAATTTTCCACTGACGATTGCGGCTATCCAAGGCATTTTCTGGTGAAATGTACTCCATATTGGCTTCCCAAAGTGACTCAATCGTACCAACATCTTTCCAGTAGCCATTAAATTCATAAGCATAGACACTTTCACCAGACTCGAGATAGTTAGGGATAACGTTCTTCCCAAAGTCTGACATATCCACATTGCTCTTTTCAGCAGCAACAAGCATATTGCGAAGTCGTTTCCAGTCAAAAATATAAATCCCCATCGAAGCCTTTGTAGACTTAGGTTGCGCAGGTTTTTCTTCGAATTCAACGATACGGTTATTGGCATCTGTATTCATGATACCGAAACGGCTAGCTTCTTTGAGAGGTACGTCTAGGACAGCTACTGTCAAACTGGCATTGTTATCCTTATGGGACTGAAGCATATCATCGTAGTCCATCTTGTAGATGTGGTCACCAGAAAGAATCAAAACATACTCAGGATTAACACTGTCGATGTAGTCAATGTTTTGGTAGATAGCGTGACTAGTCCCTTCAAACCAACGGTTTCCTTCGCTGGCTGAATAAGGTTGTAAAATAGAGACACCTGAATTGATACCATCCAATCCCCAGCTAGAGCCATTTCCGATATGGTTATTCAAAGCAAGAGGTTGGTACTGAGTAATCACACCAACATTATGGATTCCAGAGTTTGCACAGTTGGAAAGAGCAAAGTCAATGATACGGTAGCGCCCACCGAATTGCACTGCCGGTTTGGCAATGCTTTGAGTGAGTTTTCCGAGACGTGTTCCTTGCCCACCCGCAAGGATCAAAGCTAGCATTTCATTCTTCATTTTCTACTCCTTTATAAAGTCATGTGAACGTTAAAATCGAAAGAAGGTTGGAAGTCAAACTTTTTTATAAAAATAATAGGAAATCCATTTCTCTTGTGTTTCAAGTCCAATACAAGTACATCCGTCTTTAAAATCTAAAAAATTATCATCAACAGCCCATTATTCTTTTTTCTTAGCTGGTTTCAAACGACGTTTAATCTTCCAGATACTTGCTCCCATAGCTGGCAAGGTGAAGGTCAAGGTCTGCTCATAATCCTTCCATAAACCTTCTTGAGTCTGAACTGTTTGATTGTGCTCTTTCCACACACCTCCCCATTCTTCCAGCTCTGTATTCCAAACTTCTTCGTAAATACCCGCAACAGGTAAACCAATCGTAAAGTCCTTACGTTCAACTGGTGCCATGTTAAAGACACAGACTAACATTTCGTCCTTCTTGCCCTTACGAATAAAGGAAAGGACACTCTGATCTCTATTATCAGCATCGATAATCTCGATACCATCATAACTAGTATCAATTTCCCAAAGACAACGATGCTCTTTATAGAATTGATTTAGTTGTGAAGTGAAATGCTTCATCTTGGCATTCATCGGATCTTCTAGATTAGACCACTCCAACTGCTCCTCAGACTTCCATTCGAGGAATTGCCCGTATTCACTACCCATGAACAAGAGTTTCTTACCTGGATGACAAATTTGATAGGTGTAGAGATTACGCAGACCAGCGAACTGATTGTAGCGATCGCCCCACATCTTGTGCATCATACTCTTCTTGCCATGAACCACTTCATCATGTGAGAAAGGTAGGAGATAGTTTTCATTGAAAACATACATAAAGCTGAAAGTCACAAGATTAAAGTCATACTTGCGATAAATCGGATCTTCCTCGTAGAAACGGAGAATGTCGTTCATCCAGCCCATATTCCATTTATAGTCAAATCCAAGGCCGCCCATTTCTTTCATGCCAGTAATCTTTGTTGCTGATGAACTTTCTTCTGCAATCATCATGATGTCTGGATGAGCTAACTTAATCACTGTGTTTAACCGTTGAAGGAAATAATAACCCTCGTAGTTAAGGTTTCCACCGTCTTTGTTTGGAGTCCAAGGAGCATTATCATAATCTAAATACAGCATATTGCTCACTGCATCGACCCGAATACCATCTAAGTGGTAAAAATCAATCCAAAATTTAATACTTGAAATCAAGAAAGACTGGACCTCATTTTTCCCGAGGTCAAAATTCAGAGCACCCCAACCATAGTTATGAGCCTTGTTGTGGTCTTGGTATTCAAAAGTTGGTGTACCGTCATAATATGCCAATGCATCATCATTAATAGTGAAATGACCTGGAACCCAGTCTACGATAACACCGATATTATTTATATGACACTCTTCAACGAAATCTTGGAATTCCTCTGGTCTGCCATAGGAATGTTCAAAAGCAAAGTAACCCATAAGCTGATAGCCCCAGCTCAATCCAAGTGGGTGAGCCATTAAAGGCATGAACTCAATATGTGTATAGTTCATCTCAACTAAGTATGGAATCAACTCGTCTTTCAGTTGTGAAAACGTATAGGGGCTACCATCTGGATTCCTCTTCCAAGACCCTGCATGGGCTTCATATATATTAACTGGTCTCTCGAAAAATCCCAGACGTTTGCGACGTGCTAACCAAAGGCCATCTTTCCATTTCTTTTCACGGATATTGGTCAAAACAGCTCCTGTACCCGGTCTAGCTTCAAAATAAACTGCCAAAGGATCAATCTTCATAATCTGGTGACCATTTGCACGCGTGATATGATATTTATAAATCTGACCTTCCTGAGCTTGACTCGTAAAGACTTCCCAAACACCTGCTTCATTACGAACCATGGGAATCTGATTCTCAACCCAATTAGTAAAATCACCAACTAGATGAACTGCTTGTGCATTCGGGGCCCAAACCCTAAAGGTATAGCCTATTTCTCCGTTTTTCTCCTCTCTATGCGCTCCTAAATAATGCTGGAGGTGAAAGTTCTCACCTGTAGTAAAGGTTCTTAATGCTTCTTGATTATTCATTCAATCCCCTTTCTTTTGTAAGCGTTTTCTATAATTCTATTATACACTCTTTTAAGATAACTTTCAAGTAGTTTACGAAGGAAATCATATTTTTTATGAAAGCCTTCAAAAAATCACCTAGCATTTTAAAAAAGATATCCAGAAAATAGAACACGAAACAATTTCCATATATTTTTTTATTATAATACCAGAATATTCGTTTTTTATCAATTTTTTACTGTATTATTTTGAAAAAAATAAAATCAGGAAGTTATTTTCCTGATTTTATAAATTATCCCACATCAAAAACAATGGATTTAACATTTGTCATCGCTTCGATACTATATTTAATTCCTTGCACTCCTGCACCAGAACCTTTTACACCAAGGAATGGGAAATTATCTGGTCCACGTTGTGTTTTATTGTTAATATGAACGGTACCAACTTCAAGTTTCTCAGCAATTTCAAACGCCTTCTTAAAGTCATTTGTAAAGACTGAGGATTGAAGACCGAACTCTGATTCATTAGCAATTTCTACCGCTTCATTAGCATCTGCAACTCGAATAATTGGGAGAACAGGTCCAAATGGTTCTTCCCAGGCTAATTTCATATCTCTTGTGACATAATCAAAAAGTCCTGGCCAAATGAGATTATTCTCACGTTTGATTGGGCTGAGCGCTTTAGCTCCTTTTTCCTGAGCGTCTTCAATCAATCCCCAGATGAAATCAGCTGAAGCATTATCAATAACAGGTGTGATATCTGCATTGTCAAATGGATCACCCACTGTTAGCTTAGCAACTTCAGCTTGGAGCAATTCTGCCAATCTGTCTGCTACGCTTTCCACAACCAAAACACGTTTGATAGCGGTACAACGTTGACCAGAGTAGCTAAAGGCACCACCTACGATTTGTTTAGCTGCATTTTCTAAATCTGCATCTTCTAAGACAATTGCTGCATCTTTTCCACCAAGCTCCAGCATAATTGGGCGCATACCAGCTAAACGACCAATACGCTCCCCAATCGGTGTTGAACCTGTAAAGTTAATGAAGTTCACTTCCTTGTGTTCGATGATGTAGTCTCCGATTTCAGAACCACGTCCAGTGATGGTGTTAAAGACACCTGCTGGGATTCCGGCTTCGTCAAATGCTTTAGCCAACAAGAGACCAGAAATAGATCCTTGTGTTGGTGGTTTAAACATAACGACATTTCCGGCAATCAATGCCGGAGCAATCTTAGATCCAGAAAGGTTTACTGGGTAGTTAAATGGCGCGATAGCTAACACCACTCCAACTGGCTCACGACGAACAACGGCTAGTTTATTTTTACTTGCAGCTTCAAAACCGCCACCTTCCATTGCTTGTCCAGTGATACGGAGACCTTCCTCGGCAGCAAAACGAATCAATTCTGCTGTACGTACTACTTCTCCAATGGCTGCTTTAATTCCTTTTGCAACCTCTTTGGCAAGAATGGTACCAATTTTTTCTTTATCTCGTTCCAAAATGTCTGCTGTCTTATGTAAATAAGCTGCACGCTCAACGGGTGCTAAATCACGCCATGCTGGGAGAGCTGCACGCGCTGCTTTCATAGCCTCATCTACTTCAACCTGACTCATAGCAGGTACTGTACCCAGCTTTTCCTGATTTATGGGAGAATAGATGGCAATTTCATTCTCTGATGATTTCCATTTTCCATTCACTAAATTCTGATAATGTGTCAAATTCTCTTCCTCCTGAAAATGATTAAAACTTATTTTATCAAATTTTCAGAAAATTACAACCCCTTTTTGGAAAATATTGATATTTTTTTCACAAACTTGATTCTTCAAATTATTTGAAATTTATTCCTATTAGATATTGGTTTTTCAATAAAAATCAAAAAAGGTCTAGTTTTAACTAAACCTTTTTGCTGCATTTACTATGAAAGTACCTTCAAGACTGCAACGCTGATATCATCAATCACATTAGACTCTTTAGAACGACTATTGGACACCAGCATTTCAAGATTTCCCGCATTTTCAAAGTAGAAGGAAGCTCCTTTAGCATTGAATACCACCAATAAGTGCTCTGCTCCACCGTGAATTTCGTAAACAATCCACCCACTATTTTCAGCAGCTGTATGGACGAAGACATGACGATAAACTTCTTCGTATGTAGGATAAGAGAAAGCACGCCTTTGTGTTTTTAGGCGAATAATCTGGCGAATAAAATCAATGCTCTCTTGTCTCTCATTGATTAAATCCCAGTTGACCTGGTTGACACTATCTGGAGCATTGTAACTATTCATGGCACGTTCTCTATCTGCAGGTGTCAGCTCACCATTTTCTCCTGTAGCAAGGAGTTTGGTGCGACCAAATTCTTGCCCCAGCTCTATAAAGGACATCCCTTGCATAAGAATGCTCATGGCTGTTGCTGTCTCAACCTGACGCATAATCTTATCTGAACTGTGATCTGGATGAAGGGTTACTAACAAATCATGCAAGTTGTAATTATCATGGGCTTCCACGTAGTTAAGAACTTGGTTTGGACTAAGATATGAACCCAACTCTCGGCTACCAAGAATAGCTTTGGCTACAATCGGTTCTGTAGCTGCACCACTAACAAATCCTGCCTTGATTGAGCCATAAACTTCTCCTCCTTTGATGGCATCACGCTGATCATCATTGAAGAATCCAATATTTGGCATCTGGTAGGCATTGTCCTTCTTGGCCTTGTCATAAGGTGCAAGACCGGTCCCCATATCCCAACCTTCTCCATAAGTGATAATACGAGGATCAACTTCATCAAGTGCCCAACGAATCGCCTGCATGGTTTTAACATCGTGAATTCCCATCAAGTCGAAACGGAAACCGTCAATATTGTATTCTTTTACCCAATAAAGGAGTGAGTCAATCATATACTTGCGGTACATTTCGTGTTCGCTTGCGGTTTCATTTCCTACACCTGTGCCGTTTTGGAAGGTTCCATCTGGATTCATACGATAGTAATAATCAGGAACAGTTGTTTGGAAAGGTGCATCAACCGTTGAGAAGGTATGGTTGTAAACGACATCCATAATGACACCGATTCCCGCATCATGATATGCCTGAATCATGGTCTTGAGGTCTCGAATAACCTGTCCTGGATCATCTGAATTGCTAGAGAAACTTGGTTCTGGCGCATTGTAGTTTTGAGGGTCATAACCCCAGTTATAGGTTACATTTCCTTCCTCGTCGTATTCCTTATGACGATCAAAGATTGGTTGGAGCTGAATATAATTACAGCCTAGTTCTTTGATATAGTCAAAGGCTGTTGCTTGACCATACTGGTTAACCGTTCCAGTCTGGGCAGCCCCAAGGAAGGTCCCTCGAAGGTTTTCTGGAACTCCAGATGTCGGCGATTTTGTAAAATCACGAATGTGCATCTCACAGATAACGGCTTTACATGGGTTTTCCAAACGCCAAGGAGCATCTGTCCCATGTTTGACTTTAAATCCTTCTACCTGTCTATCTTGCTGAGATAGGATGACAGAACGTTTCCCGTCAGGACTTGTAGCGATAGTGTAAGGATCTCGTGTCAAAGTCTGGTGGTGCGGAAACTCAATCTGATACTGATAGGCTTTACCTGCAAGATTTTCATCCAGGTCTACACTCCAAACACCAATGGTATTGTACTTATGGCTGTATGAATAGCTATTCCCACGCTCGAGATTAAAGGTTTTCCAAATCGGCGCGTCGTTACTTGTATTTTCATAAACGACCACTTGGACTGCTGTAGCGGTTGGAGCCCAGAGTTTAAAGCTCGTCTGGTAGTCTGAGATACTGTAACCTAACTCTCCTTGGTATCCCCAATGATGATCAAAACTTTCACTGTGAAAAGCTTTATCAAAAGCAAACGGGTTTCGATCTTTATAGCAAGGACTTGCAATGGCTGGATTTTCAGAATAATAAACCGTCTCATCACCATCTAATATCCAAACCTCAGTCAACAGTGGATAATAGTTAAACCGTAGGAGATAGTCTTTTGTCTTTCCATCTATTTCGACAGAAAAGGTTAAAGTATCGAGTCTTTCTTCACTTGTGACTGTAAAGGAGAATTTTGCTCCAAAATAGTCATTTTCATAATACAAATTTTCTTTAACATCTGCTTGTTTTCTACTGAATGAACAAGCATCATAATCCCCATTTTTTCGGTGAAAATGGATGACTACTGGGTATCTATACATTTCTTTTCCTAATTCCTAATTTCAATTTTAATTTTTAAAGTCATGCTGAAGAATTTAACGGGAATTTCAGCACAATAGAGAATAGCATTAATAGATATAAAAACACATCAGGAGAGATAATTTCAGACTATCTAACATCTAGTTTTTAACTATTCTTTACAAACTTTCTAGCCAAGCTTCATCTCGAACTTCAATACCAAGTTCCTGTGCTTTTTGGAGCTTGCTTCCTGCATCTGCTCCTGCTACGACAAGATTCGTTTTCTTGGATACACTGCCTGTGACTTTGGCACCGAGACTTTCGAGTTTACTTTTTGCTTCAGAGCGAGTGAGGCGTTCCAATTTCCCCGTTAGCACAACGGTCAAACCTGACAAGGCCGCATCTGCCACTACTGTCTGTCCTTTGTAGTCCAGATTGACTCCAGCTTCTTTCAACTCGTCTAAGAGAATCTTTGATCCTTCTGTAGCAAAATAAGTCTGAAGACTTTGTGCAATCACACTACCCAAGCTCTCGATACTTGCTACTTCCTCTGGATCTGCTTGGGCTAGATTTTCAATAGAGTGGAAATGTTGGAGCAAGAGCTGGCTAGCCTTGCTTCCGACATGGCGAATTCCCAGACCAAACAAGAGCTTTTCAGCAGAGTTTTCCTTGGATGCTTGAATTGCCTGATATAGTTTAGAAGCAGACTTTTCCTTGACGCCCTCTAAAAGAAGGAAATCGTCTTCTTTCAAATGGTAAATATCTGCCACATCCTTAACCAGATTAGCAGCAAAAAGCTTTTCGACGATAGATGGACCAAGTCCTGTAATATTCATGGCGTCTCGAGAAGCAAAGTGAATCAAGCCTTCCATGATTTGAGCAGGACAACGAGGATTGATACAACGAAGAGCCACTTCATCTTCAAAGTGAAGCAACTGGCTATCACAACTTGGACAATTAGTCGGAATATCTAGTTTTTCTTCAGAAACACGCTTGGACTCTACCACACGCAGAACAGCAGGGATGATATCTCCAGCCTTATAAACGATTACCGTATCATCTTTTCGGATATCCTTTTCAGCGATATAATCTACATTATGCAATGTTGCACGGCTAACAGTTGTCCCAGCAAGCTGAACAGGTGTTAGATTGGCAGTCGGAGTCACAACACCCGTACGACCTACTGTCCAGTCAACTGAAAGGAGCTGGGCTTCTTTTTCTTCAGCGGGAAATTTATAGGCGATTGCCCACTTAGGCGCTTTAACGGTAAAGCCAAGCTCTTCTTGACCTGCTAGGTCGTTAACCTTGATGACCACCCCATCGATATCGTAAGGCAGTCTCTCCCGTTCTTGTCCTACTTCTTGGATAAAATCCCATACCTCATCTATACTTTGAGCCAATATTCGTTTAGGATTAACTACAAATCCAAGCTGTTCAAGGTGCTTCAAGACCTTTTCTTGGCTGTCACGAGTAGAAGGGCTGGCTTCTTGATAGAGGAAAGTCGCAAGATTGCGCTTGGCTACTACTGCTGTATCCAACTGACGTAAGGTGCCTGCTGCCGCGTTACGAGGATTAGCAAATTCAGGCTCTCCATTTTCTTGGCGAGCTTGGTTGACCTGGTCAAATGAAGCGCGTGGCATGTAACACTCTCCACGAACAGTGATATCAAGTTCTTCTGGCAAGGTCAAAGGAATGTCCTTGACACGCTTGAGGTTCTCTGTGATATTTTCACCAACAGAACCATCCCCACGTGTCGCACCGACTACCAAAATTCCCTTTTCATACGTAAGAGAGATAGACAAACCATCGATTTTCAGTTCACAAATATAAGTCGGTTGGGGTAATTCCTTTCGAACACGCGCATCAAAAGCTTCTAACTCTTCACGTGAAAAAGCATCCTGCAAACTGTATAGAGGATACTGATGACTGTATTTTTCAAAACCATCTAAAACCTTACCACCAACACGATGAGTTGGACTGTCTGCTAAAACTTGATCTGGATAGGCAGCTTCCAATTCGATCAACTCTCGGTAGAGGCGATCATACTCGCTATCTGAAACCGAGGGATTGTCACTCGTATAGTACTCGGTCGCATAGCGGTTGAGTAAGGCAACTAACTCATTCATTCTTTCATTCATAATCCCATTTTACCACAAAGCAAGCCCTCCTCACAATAGAGAAGGGCTGAAAAATGGTTCATAGTGTAATATTTTCTTAAAAATGAGATTATGAATCTTTTTCAAAATGACTTCGTACATAAACGAGGGATAGACAAGATAGGATGACAACCCCGCTTCCAATTATCAGGAAAGAAGAGAGATGAACACTTGGTAGCACTGTCATAAACCCTTTTGCAATCGGCATAAATAGAATGGCTAGGGTAAAAATGGTGCTTAGGACTCTTCCCAAGTATTCCCCCTCAACCTTGGTTTGAACCTGAGTAAAAAAGTGAATATTAAAAATCGTCATAAACAGTTCACAAACTAAATTTCCAGAAAAAGAGAGAAAAGTTGGCAGTGGTAATCCCATCATAAAAACTCCAACTCCAGTCAAGGCCAATAGAATCAAAAGATTATAAACACCTGCCTTTAATTTGCTAGCTAGAAGAGCTCCGATAATCGAACCAATAGCGCCCATAGTCAAAATAGTTGCATAAGCTCCTTCTACCCCGTATAGTCGATTTGAAAAAGGGAGGAGAAATTCAAAAGCTGCAAAAAAGAAATTAACACTGGAAGCTACTACCAAAAGGAAAAAGATCTCTTGCTGGCGCCAAATATAGCGAATCCCTTCTTTCATATCAGCAAAAATATTTTTCCAGCTGAGAGTCCTTTTCACTTGTTCCTGAGCCTCTTTTTTGGGGAGGAAAGCTACTAAGATAAATGCGATGAAAAAACTAATGGCATCTAAAACAAGCGTCATATGGAGACTGGCAAATTGTAAAACGATGAAAGAAAGTACAGGGGAGCTAACGCCTACAACCTGCAAAACAAGCTCTAAACGAGCATTATAGGTCACAATCTCGTCTTTCTCTACCACTTCAGTTATAATGGCTTTGTTGGCTGTACGAGAAAATGCAAAGGCAACCGCCTGAACAATATTGGCAAAAATCAAGGCAGCAATCATCAAGCTATCATTTCTGATGAAAGAAATAGCTAAACAGAGAAGGCCACAAATCAAGTCCGTCGTCATCAAAATTTTGCGACGCGAAAAGCGGTCTGAAATCACTCCACCAAAGGGATTGACCAGAATCGATGTGACGAGTTCAGAAATCTGATAAATCCCAAGAACAGTCTGCCCTATGGTACCCATTGATGCCAACCAAACACTGTTTCCATAGTCATAGAGCATATTTCCTATCTTATTAATCGCCCCACGACTAATCAACTGGATTGCATGTCGATTCATATAAAAAACTCCTCTCAAATTTTGAAACTATTGTATCAAAACTGAAAGGAGTCTCTTTATTTTTCCCTTATTTGGGAAATTTAAGCATTTACAAATTTTTCATAATGTTCCTGATAGTAAGCCACTTGCTCTGGAAGCCCAAGCACATCAAAAATATGCATAGCCTCCTGCATCTGGCTACATCCTTCTTCTTTCAATTCTCTCTGGTAGAGGGCAAAACCTTTGAGATAATGGAAGATATTGCGCTCATAAAGCTTGATACCATTTCCAATCAACTTCTCCACATAGGCCTCAAAATAGTCCGCATTCGCAAAAGAACGGTTCTCCAAACAATGCTGGTAACAGTTAAGAGCTAAAATCAAAACGAGTTTACGATGCCGACCAATTTCCTTGTAGTAGTCTTCTCGCTCCATAACTTCTCTGCCAATCCGAGCCACATAGTCCACATTGTAGAAAGTATAGAGATTCCCGAAAAGAATCAACTCATACATGGTCCATTCTTCTGTTTGAAAAAGATAATCTGCTACCTTTTCCAAATCACTCTGACTCATCCTGTAATGAGCATCTCTTTGACAAATCAGACCTTGTAGCAGAATCCAATTCAGCTCAAAATAGAGGGGATTGGTCGAACTCTTAGCCTTTTCAAGTTGTTCTCTTTGAAGCTTTTGAAAACCTGCAATATTATTTGAGTAGTAAAGCGGAATAATCTGTGCCATCAAGGCAACATGTTCATGATTTTGAAAATCTCTAGCCTTGTCCATGAAATTTTCAATAGTCACATGAATATTGTCCAAAATCTCAAAGAAACGAGAAACTGCTAGATCAGACTCCCCAAGCTCGAAGCGAGATAATTGAGAGGTTGAACATGATTCACCTGCCGCCTCTTTCAAGGAGTACTTCCCACTTGTTCGAAATTCACGAAATACCTTTCCAAGATGTTCCATTTCTTACACCTGCTCCGATAATTCTTCCCATTCAAGCATAGCTTCTTCCTGACGATGGCTAATTTTGTCCAGTTCAGCCTGCAATTCCATGAGCTTTTCAGCATCATTGGTTTCCAGCATTTGTTCAGAAATGGCTTGACTTTGAGTTTCTAACTCTTCGATTTCAGCTTCTAGATTTTCGATTTGTCGCATGAGCTTACGGGCTTCTTTCTGACTTTCTTTCTGAGCTTGGTAGTCATTAACTGAACTTGCTTCTTTTGCTTGATTACTAGTTGAAGCTTCTTCTGTCTGAGTCATTTCTACTTCTGCTTTCTTATCAACATAGTAGTCATAATCTCCTAGATAGAGGGTCGAACCATTCTCAGACAATTCCAAAACATGAGTGGCTACACGATTGATAAAGTAACGGTCATGGCTGACAAAAAGAAGGGTTCCGTCAAAGTCAATCAGGGCATTTTCTAACACTTCCTTGCTATCAATATCCAAATGGTTGGTTGGCTCGTCAAGAATCAAGAAATTGTTGTTTTCCATTGAAAGTTTGGCAAGCAAAAGACGAGCTCGTTCACCACCAGATAGCATCCCGACTGATTTTTTGACATCTTCACCAGAGAAGAGGAAGGCGCCTAGGCGGTTACGGATTTCAACTTCAGGTGTCAATTTGAAATCATTCCAGAGTTCATCCAGTACAGTATTACTTGGTGTCAACTTGCTTTGAGTCTGATCATAGTAGCCAACCACAACATTAGCGCCAAAGCGCTTCTCTCCTTTGATAAGAGGAATCTGGTCTACTATTGACTTGATAAAGGTTGACTTTCCAATGCCATTTGGTCCAACAATAGCAACAGCATTCATCTTACGAAGGTCAAGGTTGATAGGCTCTGACAATATTTCCCCATCATAGCCAATAGCTGCATTTTCAACCGTCAGGACAACATTACCAGATGTTTTTTCCGACTGGAAGGTCATATTGGCTGATTTCTTGCCAGCTTCAGGCTTGTCCAAACGCTCCATTTTTTCTAGTTGTTTACGGCGAGATTGGGCACGTTTGGTTGTTGAAGCTCGGACTAGATTGCGATTGACAAAGTCTTCTAGAGCAGCGATTTCCTTTTGTTGCTTTTCATAGTTTTTTGCCTCAGTAGCTAGCTTTTGCTCCTTAAACTCAACAAAACGAGAGTAATTCCCCACATAGCGATCCAAGGAATGCTTAGTCAAATCCAGCGTAACCGTCGCAACCTTGTCCAAGAAATAACGGTCGTGACTGACAATAATGAGAGCACCGCTATAGTTTATCAAGTAATTCTCCAACCAGGCAATGGTTTCAATATCCAAGTGGTTGGTAGGCTCGTCCAAGACCAAGAGATTGGGCTTTTCAAGGAGCATTTTGGCCAGCGCCAAACGAGTATTTTGACCACCTGAAAGCTCAGCAATTTTCATCTGCCACATAGACTCGTCAAACTTGAAACCATTCAAAATCGCTCGAATATCAGCTTCGTAGGTAAAACCACCTGCTTGACGAAAATTCTCAGACAAACGATCGTAATCTGACATCAGTTTATCCAGATCTTCACCAGACTTTTCGGCCATCTCCAGTTCCATCTGACGCAGTTGTGTCTCTGTCCGACGCAAGTCATCAAAGACATGAAGCATTTCATCGTAAATGGTATTTTCAGACTCAAAACGGCTATCTTGGGCTAGGTAAGACAGAGAGATATCTTTTTTCTTATTGATTTCTCCACTAGTTGGCTCCTCTTCTCCAACCAAAATCTTTAAAAGAGTAGACTTACCTGCACCATTTTTCCCAACAAGAGCAATTCGGTCTCGTTCATCTACTTGCAGGTTGATATTATTAAAGAGAACCTCACCTGCAAAAGATCGTTCAATTTTATTAGCTTGTAAAATAATCATATCTCTATTTTACTATCTTTTTCTCTTTTGCACAATTGCAATGAAAAAAGTTCGAGTCATAAACCCGAACCTTTCATATTAGTATCCAATGCCTCCACGGAATGTGCGAGCCATATCTTTCAATTCATAGTTTTTAGAAGAGGTATCGATGGTCCATTTTCCATCTTTCTTAGTCATTTTAATTTCATAACCCTCTTTCTTCATGTTATCACTAGTGTCTAGTGGAGTTGAATCAAATTGACTCGGTGCATTTTCCAAAATGTATTTCTCACCAGCTTTCATAGCTTCTGAGTAGTTGCTATATTTACCTTTGTTTTCTTCATAGAACTTACGGCTCAATTCATAAACATTCAAGTTATCCAAGTCGATTGTTTCTGGTCGAACATAAACAACAGCATAGTCTGGCAAGTATGTCTTCACCTTGTAATCAACTTTTGCTCTCTTAGCATTTGCTTTGATGTAAGCATCTGCGAATGTTCTAAGTTCTGAATCAGACGGTTTGTAGTTATAGAAACCTTTTCCGAATGACTCTGTAAATTTCTTGATAAACTCTTCTTTATCAGCTTTCGCATCGTTTGTGAATTCAGCACTATTATCAGAAGATTTTTTATCATCAGCAAGTGCTACAACTTGCGACTTTTTGTCAGTAGCACTTAGGTTCGTTCCACCACCAGAGCTTTCCCCATTAAGGTAAACAGCATCAACATATTTTTTCATTACATCTTTTGCTTCATCAATATTGTCTTCATACTGACTTGGATCCACCTTGATTGCTACATCGTTATTCTTTTTAGAATTTTCTTTGATGTCATCGTAAAAGCTAGGCGCGAAGTGAAGTTCATACTTAGCATTCTTGTCTACTTCATACACTACATAACCAGCAACACTCTTTCCTTTAGAAAGTTTGTCTCCATATGACATAAATTTCGTTTTACTGTCACTTTCATAAACTTGAATTGGTTGTAATTTTTCATCTTTTTCATTATAAAGCGTGATATCTTGGCTAGTAAAACTAAACTGTTTATCGCGATTGTTCTTGATTTCGACTTGAAGTGCAAGGTATGTTGATGATGACTCCTCATCTTTAGGCAATACATACATACCGTCTTTTACAGAAACCTCAAAGTTAGAGTTTGAAGCTGTACCATTGTCGCTTGCTTTTTTTTGAGCTCCACAGGCAACCAGTGCTAAAGCTGACAAAAGCAAGGCAGAATGTTTAAGAATTTTTTTCATAATGGATTCTCCTTTAATGATTTACTATATTTTACCATACGTAGAATAAAAATCAAAACAGAAACCAGATATTTTCAAAATATCTTAAATTTATAGAGTTTTACATTAAATTTTTCTATCCGTTCATTTGATACATTAAAGGATTCTTTATAAAAAGAATAGAATATAACAATATTTTTGATTTTTTTCTTCAACAAACCTACAAAATGAATCATAAACTTTCATGTTATAAAGAATCTAATAATTAATTTTCATCGCTAACTTAGTATAAGTAAGCACAGTCCCCACCATTTTCCCGCTAAAGTGCATAAGTAAATTTCCTACATTTTAAGTTATGCTAACGTTTTACTAAAATGTCAAATCGTGATATAATGAAAGCGATTAAAGCAAATAAACAAAGGAGACACTCTATGACTTACCAAGAAAATTATCAAAAATGGCTCGATTTTGCTGATCTTCCAGACTACCTTCGTCAAGATTTAATCAATATGGACGAAAAAACTAAGGAAGATGCCTTTTATACCAATCTTGAATTTGGTACTGCTGGTATGCGTGGTTTGATTGGTGCTGGTACAAACCGCATCAATATCTACGTTGTTCGTCAAGCTACCGAAGGTTTGGCTCGTTTGATTGAGTCAAAAGGTGGAAACGAAAAAGAACGTGGTGTGGCGATTGCCTATGATAGCCGTCACTTCTCACCTGAGTTTGCCTTTGAATCTGCGGCAGTTCTTGCTAAACACGGTATCAAATCTTACGTATTTGAAAGCCTCCGTCCAACTCCAGAACTCTCATTTGCAGTTCGTCACCTCAACTGTTTTGCAGGTATCATGATTACTGCCAGCCATAACCCTGCTCCATTTAACGGTTACAAGGTTTATGGTGAAGACGGTGGGCAAATGCCTCCACATGATGCAGATGCTTTGACAACTTACATTCGTGCTATCGAAAATCCATTCGCTGTGGAAGTTGCTGATGTCGAAGCAGAAAAAGCTTCTGGCTTGATTGAAGTCATTGGCGAAGCTGTCGATGTTGAATATCTTAAAGAAGTTAAGGACGTAAACATCAACCCAACATTGATTGAAGAATTCGGTAAAGACATGAAGATTGTCTACACACCACTTCATGGTACGGGTGAAATGTTGGCTCGTCGTGCTCTTGCTCAAGCAGGATTTGACTCTGTTCAAGTTGTTGAAGCACAAGCAACTGCTGATCCTGACTTCTCAACTGTAAAATCTCCAAACCCAGAAAGCCAAGCAGCCTTCGCCCTTGCTGAAGAACTTGGTCGTCAAGTTGGTGCAGATGTGCTTGTTGCAACTGACCCTGACGCTGACCGTGTTGGTGTTGAAGTTCTTCAAAAAGATGGTAGCTACCTTAACCTTTCAGGTAACCAAATCGGTGCTATCATGGCTAAATACATCTTGGAAGCTCACAAAAATGCTGGTACTCTTCCTGAAAATGCAGCTCTCTGCAAGTCTATCGTATCAACTGACTTGGTAACGAAGATTGCTGAAAGCTACGGGGCAACCATGTTCAACGTTTTGACTGGTTTCAAATTTATCGCTGAAAAGATTCAAGAATTCGAAGAAAAACACAACCACACTTACATGATGGGATTTGAAGAAAGCTTCGGTTACTTGATCAAACCATTCGTACGTGATAAAGATGCTATTCAAGCTGTTCTTGTCGTTGCTGAACTTGCTGCCTACTATCGTTCACGTGGTTTGACACTTGCTGACGGTATCGAAGAAATCTACAAAGAGTACGGCTACTACGCAGAAAAAACTATCTCTGTTACTCTTTCTGGTGTTGATGGTGCTGAACAAATCAAAGCCATTATGGCTAAATTCCGTAACAATGCTCCGAAAGAATGGAATGCAACAGCTATCACTGTCGTAGAAGACTTCAAGGCTCAAACTGCTACTGTTGCTGATGGTACTGTTACAAACTTGACAACTCCTCCAAGTGATGTGTTGAAATATACACTTGCTGACGGTTCATGGATTGCAGTTCGCCCTTCAGGTACAGAACCAAAAATCAAGTTCTACATTGCCGTTGTGGGTGAAAGCAACGAAGATTCACAAGCTAAGATTGCCAACATCGAAGCAGAAATCAATGCGTTTGTTAAATAAGAAATTATAAAAGATGAGACCAACCAATCTCATCTTTTTTTCGTATCAAATCTAAGCATTTTTAGAAACTTTATGGCATACTAGACTTATCAATGAAAGCGAGGTAATCTCATGGAACAATTTTTAGAAAACATTAAAGACCTTGAAGTCACTACAGTTGCGCGTGCGCAAGAAGCACTTGATAAGAAAGAAACTGCAACCTTCTTTATCGGTCGCAAAACTTGCCCTTACTGCCGTAAATTTGCTGGCACATTGGCAGGTGTCGTAGCTGAAACTAAAGCCCACATCTACTTCATCAACAGTGAAGAACCAAGCCAACTCAATGAATTGCAAGAATTCCGCTCACATTATGGAATTCCAACCGTACCAGGATTTGTTCACATTGCAGATGGCCAAATCAATGTCCGTTGCGACTCTTCCATGTCCGCACAAGAAATCAAGGAATTTGCTGGATTGTAAAAAAACAACAAAAGAAGGCACTCGCCTTCTTTTTTATATATCTGTCAATGGTGTTGCAGTATCTGGTGAGGTATCGTAAACTTTAAAGTCTACTCCGACTCCCAGATCAGCTTGGGCTAGCTGATTGACCATAGTCATATGAGCCAGCTCCTTAATATTGTTCTCTTTGGACAAATGTCCAAGATAGATTTTCTTAGTCCGATTTCCCATTGCACGAATCATGGCCTCAGCACCGTCTTCGTTAGAAAGGTGACCGAGATCCGATAGAATTCGCTGTTTGAGACGCCAAGCGTAAGATCCTGCTCTCAAAATCTCTACATCATGATTGGACTCAATGAGGTAACCGTCCGCATTTTCGACAATTCCTGCCATACGGTCACTTACATAACCTGTATCGGTCAACATGACAAAACTCTTGTCGTCTTTCATAAATCGGTAAAACTGTGGTGCTACCGCATCATGGCTAACACCAAAACTCTCAATGTCGATATCGCCAAAGGTTTTGGTTTTGCCCATTTCAAAGATATGCTTCTGCGAAGAGTCTACCTTGCCAAGATACTTACTATTCTCCATAGCCTGCCAAGTCTTTTCATTAGCGTAAAGATCCATGCCATATTTACGAGCCAAGACACCGACTCCATGGATATGGTCTGAATGTTCATGCGTAATCAGAATCGCATCCAGATCTTCAGGTTTACGATTGATTTCAGCTAGCAGGCTGGTAATTTTTTTACCAGACAAGCCTGCATCCACTAGGATTTTCTTTTTTGGGGTTTCCAGATAAAAGGAATTTCCACTGGATCCTGATGCTAAAATACTGTATTTAAAGCCTATTTCACTCATTCTAGTCTTCTATTTCGTCCTCCCATATTTCTTCTTTTACGGCATCCTTATCATAAGGGAGCACTATTGTAAAGGTTGAGCCCTTACCGTATTCACTTTTGGCCCATATAAAGCCATTGTGTTGTTTGATGATTTCTTTTGCAATGGCCAGACCTAGACCAGTTCCACCTTGAGCCCGGCTTCTTGCACGATCCACACGGTAGAAGCGGTCAAAGATCTTCGGCAAATCTTGCTTTGGAATACCTAGACCTTGGTCTTTGATGGATAAAATCATCTGGTCATCAGTGGTTTTCATGCTGACAGTGATTTTGCCACCATCTGGTGAGTACTTGATGGCATTGTTAAGAATATTATCTATCACCTGAGTCATCTTATCGGTATCAATCTCAATCCAAACTGAGTTTATTGGGTAATCTCTAACAAGTTCATATTTTTTCTCGTCATCCTGACTTCTCATCTTATCAAAGCGGTTGAGAATAAAGGTGATAAAAGCTGTAAAGTTAATCAACTCCACATCCAACTGAGTGGACGCATTATCAATACGAGAGAGATGCAAGAGATCTGTCACCATCCGCATCATACGGTTGGTTTCATCGAGTGAAACCTTGATAAAATCAGGAGCAACAGGATCATACAGAGCTCCCTCGTCCAAGGCTTCAAGATAAGATTTAACACTTGTCAAAGGAGTTCGCAACTCGTGACTCACGTTCGAAACAAAGAGTCTTCGCTCACGCTCTTCCTTCTCCTGTTCGGTCGTATCATGTAAAACGGCAACCAAACCAGAGATGAAACCTGACTCACGGCGAACCAGAGCAAAACGTACACGAAGGCTTAGATATTCCCCATTCACATCCTGGGAGTCAATCGTCAACTCAGGAATCTGTGTAATCAGGTCACGCAGCTCATACTCATCTTCTATCTTAAGCAATTCGAGGATGCTTTTATTCAGAACATCTTCTTTCTGCACACCGAGCTGTTTCTTGGCCATATCGTTGATCATAGTAATCTGGCCACGGCGATTGGTCGCAAGAACGCCATCTGTCATGTAAGAAAGAATACTGTTCAATCGTTTACTCTCTTGTTCCAGATTTTCTTGGGTCAAACGAATAACTTCTGACAAATCGTTCAGATTATTGGTGATATTGGTGATTTCTGTACTTCCTTGCAAGTCCAAAACTTGAGAATAATCACCTGCAATCAAGTCCTTAACCTTTTGATTTATCTCCTTCAGACGGATATTATCCCGACGATTTTCCAGTAACAGCAAGGTCACCACCAGGATAAAGCCAAGTAAAATCAAGATAAAGATAAAATCGCTGGTCAGAATAGTTTGTCTAATATCTTCAATCATTATTTCTCATATAATATCCAACACCACGACGTGTGAGAATGTACTCTGGACGGCTTGGTGTGTCTTCAATTTTTTCACGCAAACGTCTAATGGTCACGTCCACCGTACGAACATCACCAAAATAGTCATAACCCCATACAGTCTCAAGCAAGTGTTCACGCGTAATCACTTGTCCAATATGAGATGCCAAGTGATACAAGAGTTCAAACTCACGGTGGGTCAAATCTAACTCCTCACCATATTTCTTAGCCACGTAAGCATCTGGAACGATTTCCAAATCACCAATTTGTAAAGGCTGGGTCTTCTTCTCATCAGACTCTTGGCTATCCACAGAAACTAGATCCGTACGACGAAGTAGGGCCTTGACACGTGCTTGCAACTCACGGTTTGAGAAAGGTTTTGTAACATAATCATCTGCACCTAACTCTAAACCAATAACCTTGTCAAACTCGCTATCCTTAGCTGATAGCATGATAATCGGCACGCTACTAGTCTTACGAATAGCTTTAGCAACTTCTAAACCATCAATTTCAGGTAGCATCAAGTCGAGGATAATAATATCCGGTTGCTCCGCTTCAAATAGCTCGATTGCCTCACGACCATTGAAAGCTGTAACAACTTCATAACCTTCCTTGGCCATATTAAACTTAATAATATCTGAGATTGGTTTCTCATCATCTACAATTAATATTTTTTTCATTTTATCACCTTTTCTCTATCAATTATAACAAAAAAATGCAAAGAAGGCACAAATGGCTACTGTAGGCCTTCATCTTCAAGACTTGTTTTTATAAGCCTGCCAAATTTTTTGTTGAGGTTTCGCAAGTGGATAGTCAGAAAAATCCTGAGGAGAAACCCAACGAATTTCTCTGTCCGAAAACTGTTTTGTTTCTGTCACCTGACCAGCTAGGATTTGAATATGCCATTTCCGATGACTAAATACATGCTTGACCTGGTCAAATACTTGATGGGACCAATTCACTTCTAAATCATAATCCTGCTCAAAGTTTTCTTGAGGGCTTGGTCCAAATGCTCTGCTTTCCTCTTTGACTTGTGAAAAGAGATCTAGCTTATCGTCATCACTTGAGAAATCATCAACTTCGATCAAGGGGAAATGCCAAAAACCGGCTAGCAGTTTCTCGCTTTCATTTTTCTCAAGTAGATATTGACCTTGGTCATTGCGTACAACCAAAGCCTTGAGATAAATTGGCAGGGGCTTTTTCTTGGGTTCTTTAATCGGATATACATTCATAGTCCCATTCTGATAGGCTGCGCTAAAGTCCTTAACAGGGCTTTCTTCTGGTCGAGGGTTAACTGGAGCCTCTATGTCAGAACCTAAATCCATCAGAGCTTGGTTAAAGTCACCCGGTCGTTTCGGGTCAATCAAGATTTCCATCATGGCTTGGAAAATCTTGCGATTGTTGGGAACTCCGATATCATGGTTAACTTCAAACAAGCGTGCCAAAACCCGCATGACATTGCCATCAACCGCTGGCTCAGGCAAATTAAAAGCGATACTGGAAATAGCTCCCGCAGTATAAGGGCCAATCCCTTTCAGGCAAGATATTCCTTCATAGGTGTTTGGAAATTGCCCCCCAAAGTCAGTCATAATCTGCTGAGCTGCAGTCTGCATATTGCGCACTCGAGAATAATAACCCAATCCTTCCCAAGCCTTCAGCAGACGCTCTTCAGGGGCATTCGCCAGACTTTCAACAGTTGGAAACCATTCCAAGAATCGTTCGTAGTATGGAATAACTGTATCCACCCTGGTCTGCTGGAGCATGATTTCAGATACCCAGATGTGATAAGGATTTTTACTTCTCCTCCAAGGTAAATCTCGCTTGTTTTCATCATACCAATTGAGGAGTTTCTCTCGAAAAGAAATGATCTTCTCCTCCGGCCACATGACAATACCGTATTCTTTCAAATCTAACATATATCTAGTATAACATAGAAGCTTCTAACTGTCCTTTTCTCAGTACTAAAAAGCCTCTTCCCATGGGAAAGAGGACTAAATCTTATTGATGAACTGCTTGAGCTGCTGTGATAAGGGTCAACTTGTACACATCATCTGCATTACATCCACGAGAAAGGTCGTTAACAGGTTTGTTCAAACCTTGCAAAACAGGTCCGACAGCCGCAAAACCACCGAGACGTTCAGCCATCTTGTAACCGATATTTCCGGCTTCGATACCTGGGAAGATAAAGACATTTGCTTGACCAGCTACATTACTTCCTGGAGCTTTTAGAGCTGCAGTTTCAGGAACAAAGGCAGCATCAAATTGCAATTCACCATCAATCTCAAGATCAGGACGCAAGTCGTGAGCAATTTTAGTAGCTTCCACTACCTTATCAACACTTTCACCAAAACCTGAACCTTTAGTAGAATAACTTAGCATAGCAATTTTAGGTTCAATACCAAACATCTTAGCAGTGATTGCTGAATTGATCGCAATTTCAGCCAAGGCTTCTGCATCTGGATTGATGTTAATTGCACAGTCTCCAAATAGGTAACGTTCCGTACCACGAACCATGAGGAAAGCACCTGAAGTACGAGTTACGTTTGGACGAGTTTTAATGATTTGTAGGGCTGGGCGAACTGTTGAGGCAGTTGAGTGAATAGCTCCTGACACCATACCGTCAACCAATCCCAAGTATACTAGCATCACACCAAAGTAGTTGACATCTTCAACCAAAACTTTGCGCGCTTCTTCTTCAGTCATTTTGCCCTTACGACGCTCTACTAAAGCAGCAACCATTTCTTCAAATTGAGAATAATGTTGGGGATCAATCACTTCATATCCATCCATGATCCCTTCGATTTCGAGATAAATTTTAATTTTTTCAGGGTTTCCAAGCAAAACAGGAATCACTTCTGTTTCTTTTACCAAGCGTTTTGTCGCTTGAAGAATACGTGGCTCTTCCCCTTCAGGGAGAACGATACGAGCATTTTTGCCAACCAGGTTGGCTTTGAGACTTTCAAAAACTTCCATGAGTTTTCTCCTTTAAGAAAATAAATTATACTCCAAATAAGTTTTAAAGAGTATTAGTTGATAACTGAGTAATAAGATTGCTGAAATCATCCGGTAAGGGACTTTCTAGTTGCAAATCTTGCTCTAGAAAGGGATGATAAAAAGATAAATAATGGCAATGCAAGGCCTGACGCTGAATGCCGTCGTCTAAACTTCCTCCATAGAGATCGTCTCCTAAAAGAGGAAAACCGATGTGAGAAAAATGCACTCGGATCTGATGAGTTCGTCCAGTATGCAGTTGAATATCGACTAGGTGAATATTTTCATAAGACGCTACAACTTTGTATGACGTATGAGCGTATTTCCCACCTTTGGCAACCCGTCTTGTGATAATGGAGTCCACATCACGCGCAATCGGAGCAATAATCTCCCCTTCAGGCTCCAAGACACCAGCTCCTTTAACCAAAGCAAAGTAACGTTTTTCGATAGACTTTCGTTGCAACTGCTTGTCTAAACGTGCATGAGCGTAGCCGTGCTTGGCAAAAAGCATCAAACCAGAAGTATCTCTATCAAGCCTAGTCACGATGTGAACTTGCTGATTTTCATATTCCTGTTTAACATAGTAGCCCTTGATAAAATTGGCAATGGTATTGGAATGATTGACACTGGGGATGGATGCTACTCCATAAGGCTTATTCAAAACCAGAAAATGGTCATCCTCATACAAGATATCGAGTGGTCGATCAATAGCTTCAAGGCTCTCAAATCCTTCCTCTGCTGGAATGTCAATAGTTACCTTGTCTCCAATATCTAAGAGATAAGTCGCATTTTGTGGTTTGCCATTGACCCGTATAGCCCCGCCTCGAAACTTAATCTTAGCCAAAAGTCCCTTGGAAACCTCATGTTTCTTGAGGAAAGTTTTGACTTTGACGTGGTCATCTGCGATAAATTCGAACCTCATTCATCCACCTCGCCGATGAAGGCATCTTTAACACGATTCCAGAAACTAGTGTGGCTTGGTGTCGCTACGAAGTGAATCTTGTGATGGTCGATTTGATACTCAATCCGTTCGATATTACGGAATGAATAGACGCTATTATCGACTGATATCGTGTGGTAATCATTGCGTGTCGGTAAGAGTTCAATCTTATCCTTTTTGGGAATAATGATTGATGATCCCAAAGTGCGATAGACTCGGTTGTTAAGACTCGCTATCTCCGTCAACTGCAAGGCTTCAATGGTCGGATGCAAGACAGCTCCACCCAAGGACTTGTTGTAGGCAGTACTTCCCGTCGGCGTTGAAACAGTCACTCCATCTCCACGAAATCTCTCGAACGGAACATGGTTAATGATGATATCTGCCACCATGGTGCGGTCTGATCGACGGATACTCGCTTCATTTAAGGCTCGGAAGATTTTCACTTCTCCATTTTCAAGCGTTACCTTGACATTCAAAACAGGATAGGAAACTTTGGCACCAGTGTCTAGCAGAAGATTGGTCACCAACTGATCCAACTCAAAATCACGATAATCTGTGTAAAATCCCAAATGCCCTGTATGAACACCTACAAATCGAACCTTGTCTAACTGATTCTCATACTTGTGAAAGGCAGACAAAAGCATCCCGTCACCACCAATCGAAATGACGATGTCGGGATTGGTATCGTTCAGTATAAAATGTTGTTTCTTTAGTTTTTCCCTCAGTTCATGCAAAACCTTCTGACTCTGTGGTTTTCTATTTGCTATGAGGTCAACTCGTTTACCTGTATTCTTCATCTGTATCGTCACTATTTCCTACACCGTCATTTAATTTTCTGCTCAATGGATCAAAGAGAGCCTGCGCTTCCTGGATGTCATCTCGAATCTTACCCATTTCTTCATCCAGTTGATGAGCTATTTTCGCTGTAATTTCCAATCTTGTCCTGATTTCTTCTGGAAAATCGCCCTGGTATTTATAATTGAGCGAGTGTTCAATCGTAGCCCAGAAATTCATGGCTAACGTCCGTATTTGAATTTCCGCCAAAATCGTCTTAGCTCCGTTGATCGTATCAACCGTGTACTCGACAACCACGTGATAAGAACGATAACCCGAAGCCTTACGATGAGTGATATAGTCTCGTTCCTGAACGACTCTCATATCTTGGCGTTTACGTAGAATCTCAACTACCTCTTTAACGTCATCAACAAACTGAACCATGACACGTAAACCAGCAATATCTTGCAAGTCATTTTCTAAAGTTGCATAAGTAATTCCTCGACGAGCCATTTTTTCTTTAATACTTTCAATCGGTTTTACACGACCCGTTACAAACTCAATCGGAGAATGCTTGTTTTGCTTACGATACTGTTTGCGAATTCCTCGAAGTTTAATCTTCAATTCACCAACAGCCTGAATGTAAGGATCTAAAAATTCTTCCCATTCTATGGTCATACTTTCTCCCTTGTAATGTTTGATTGCTCTGTCGAAAATCTTTGATTTTTTCAGTACATTCGTATACAATAAATACATTGTCCATTATACCATAAATCGCTTTCAAAGATATAGAAAAGGTTGAAAAAATGAAACATTTAGAAATAGAATTGAAAACACTTCTGAAAAAAGAGGAATATGATCATCTAAAAAAACAGCTTTCCCATATCCAACCCGTCTTTCAGAAAAACTACTACATTGACACACCAGATTTCCAATTGCGTGAAAAGAGGGTTGCCATGCGCATTCGCACTTTTTCAGATTGGGCGGAATTGACCTTAAAAGTACCTCAAACTGTAGGAAATATGGAATACAACCAGAAACTAACTCTTCCAGAAGCCGAATCATACCTAGAAAAACAAAAACTTCCTCAAGGGCTCGTTCTAGAGAAGCTTGCTAAGATAGGTATTGAAAGCCATGACTGGCTTGTTCTAGGCTGCCTTTCCACTCTACGTTACGAAATGAAAACTGAGATTGGCTTAATGGCCTTAGATGAAAGTCACTACTTTGACCAGACGGACTATGAACTCGAGCTTGAAGTCACCGACCATGAAAAAGGGAAAGCTGATTTTAAGAGATTTTTAGATGAAAATAAGATAACCTATCAGAAAGCTCCTTCAAAATTAATTCGTTTTATTAAAAGCATGAAAAAAAGCTGAAATAATCTCCTTTTTTTGGTAAAATAGAAAAGATAAAAATAAAAGAATCTGGCTTTGGAAAACAAAGCTTTCTCAAAGAAGATTCGCAAAGTTTACAGAGGACGGTCTATAATGTCAGATAGAAACAACATGAAACTTTTCACCCTAAACTCTAACCATGAAATCGCTCAAAAGATTGCGGATACAGTTGGTGTACCTCTCGGGAAATTATCCTCTCGACAATTTTCTGACGGCGAAATCCAGGTCAACATTGAAGAAAGTGTCCGTGGTTACGATGTCTACATCATTCAGTCAACCAGCTACCCTGTTAGCAACCACTTGATGGAGTTGTTGATCATGGTTGATGCTTGTGTACGTGCAAGTGCTCATAGTATCAACGTTGTCCTTCCTTACTTTGGTTATGCCCGTCAGGATCGTATCGCTTCTTCTCGCGAACCCCTCACTGCAAAACTGGTTGCCAATATGCTTGTCAAAGCTGGTGTAAGCCGTGTTCTAACGCTTGACCTCCATGCTGTTCAGGTCCAAGGTTTCTTTGACATTCCTGTAGACAATCTTTATACTGTTCCTCTATTTGCTAAGCACTACTGTGATAAAGGACTTCTTGGTTCTGATGTTGTTGTTGTTAGTCCAAAGAACTCTGGTGTTAAACGTGCTCGTAGTTTGGCTGAATACCTTGATGCTCCTATCGCTATCATTGACTACGCGCAAGATGATTCTGATCGTAACGAAGGTTATATCATTGGGGATGTTGAAGGCAAGAAAGCTATCTTGATTGACGATATCCTAAATACTGGTCGTACTTTCTCTGAAGCAGCCAAAATCGTTGAACGTGAAGGTGCAACTGAGATTTATGCAGTATCCAGTCACGGTTTATTTGTTGAAGGTGCAGCAGACCTCCTTGATGCTACAAACATCAAAGAAATCCTCGTGACAGACTCTGTAGCAACCAAAGAAAGAACTCCAGAAAATGTATGTTACATTACTGCTAGCGAATTAATTGGTGATGCTATCGTCCGCATCCATGAAAGAAAACCAGTCAGCCCACTCTTTGCATACAACAAAAAGAAATAAGGTGATTCTTTGATTTATTTGGACAATGCTGCTACGACTCCTATGTCATCAGTAGCTATTTCTGAAATGACCAAGGTCATGCAAGAAACTCATGGTAATCCTTCTAGTATTCATAGCCATGGTCGACAAGCTGGTAAACTCTTGCGAGAGGCTCGTCAGGACTTAGCCCACTTACTAGGAACCAAACCTCAACATATCTTTTTCACGTCTGGCGGTACAGAAAGTAACAATACAGCCATTATCGGCTATTGTCTCCGTCATCAAAATCGTGGAAAACATATCATCACGACAGCTATTGAACACCATTCTGTACTTGAGACTATTGATTATCTGGTTCAACATTTTGATTTTGAAGCAACTATCATCCAACCAGTAAATCAAGAAATAACTGCCCAGCAAATTCAAGAAGCCTTACGTGACGATACCATTCTCGTTTCCACCATGTATGCTAATAATGAAACAGGTAGCCTCTTACCTATCGCTGAGATTGGACATATTTTAAAAGAGCATCCTACTGCTTATCATGTAGATGCTGTTCAAGCTATCGGGAAAATCCCTATCCATCCCGAGGAATTAGGAATTGATTTTCTCAGCGCTTCTGCCCACAAATTCCATGGACCAAAAGGAATCGGATTTCTTTACGCTGCTTCAGCAGACTTTGATTCCTACCTTCACGGTGGAGACCAAGAACAAAAGAAACGGGCTGGAACAGAAAATCTCGCTGCCATTGTAGGCATGGTCGCTGCTCTAAAAGAGGATTTAAATGACCAAGTTGAGCATTACCAAAAACTAAGCGCACTCAAATCTGCTTTTTTAGAAGAAATTGCATGTCTCGACTACTATCTCAATGAAAGCAAGCACCAACTACCTTATGTTATCAACATTGGCTTTCCTGGCCAAAAAAATGATTTGCTCTTGCTACGGTTAGATCTTGAAGGAATTTCAATTTCTACCGGTTCCGCTTGTACTGCTGGTATTGTGCAAACCAGTCATGTACTCGAAGCTTTCTATGGACCCGATTCGCCTCGTTTAAAAGAATCTGTCCGTATCAGTCTTTCTCCTCTTAACACTGAGGAAGAACTGAAACAACTCGCACAAACCTTAAAAAATATTATTGGAGATTAATCTAATGGCATTCGAAAAAACCATTAAACTACAAAACTGCCGCTACGACTACACACTTAGCCCAACTGTCAAAAAGTTCACACTGAAAGATAATACTTTCTTTGAAACAAAGGTTGGAAACTTCGAACTGACTCGTCTACTTGAAAAAGTACCCAACAGTGGTGAAGGTTTCAAGCTAAAAATCATCATCAATAAAGACCTTACAGGTGCTAAACTCAACATCACTGACAAGTCTGGCCTTCGTTTGGTGAATATCTTTAAATCAGAAGACCACCACATTCATCAGGAAAAATTCTACTTCCTCATGGACAGTTTAGTAGAACGCGGTATCTTCACTAAAGAAGAAAGATAATTGACTATGTATCGACTTACCTATCAAGATAACTATCACGTAAACCGTACACTTGAATACAAGGATTACGAAGAGCTCATGTTATCTCTATCAGGCTGTGTGACCCTACCTGATACTCTCCTAATCAGCTCCTTAACGCTGAATGATAAGGTGATTTATCAAGGATTGGTTGGCGATCTCTACCGTTTTCTATCACAAGCTCATTTTTCAGATAAAAACTAAGAAATTTCTTAGTTTTTTCTTGTTTTTGTTGATTTTTTCACAATGTTTCTATAAAATAGAAGAATAGAAAGGTTGTGATTTTGTGAAAGATAAACAGTCTGCTATTCCAAAAGCAACAGCAAAAAGACTCTCTCTTTACTATCGAATTTTCAAGAGATTTCACGCAGAAAAAATCGAACGTGCCAACTCCAAACAAATTGCAGAGGCTATCGGCATCGACTCTGCGACCGTTCGACGTGATTTTTCCTATTTTGGCGAGCTAGGTCGTCGTGGTTTTGGTTATGATGTCAAAAAATTGATGAATTTTTTTGCTGATCTCCTAAATGATAACTCAATTACAAATGTTATGTTGGTTGGGATTGGAAATATGGGCCATGCCCTTCTCCACTACCGCTTCCACGAGCGTAACAAGATGAAAATTATCATGGCCTTTGACCTAGATGATCATCCAGAAGTTGGGAGCCAGACACCTGATGGAATTCCAATCTATGGTATCTCACAGATTAAAGAAAAGATCAAAGAAGCAGATGTCAAAACTGCTATCCTAACAGTTCCAAGTGTTAAATCACAAGAAGTTGCCAATCTTTTGGTTGATGCAGGTATAAAAGGTATTCTCAGTTTTTCCCCTGTTCACCTTCACCTCCCAAAAGATGTGGTCGTTCAGTATGTCGATTTGACAAGCGAACTCCAAACCCTCCTCTATTTTATGCGGAAAGAGGATTAGAAAGCGAAAGCATTTATGAAAAAACCAGTTATTGGGATTACAGGAAATGAAAAAGCTCATCCGGATGATGACATCATGATGAGCTATGCAGCAAAAGGCTTTGTTGAAGGAGTCAAGGACGCTGGCGGAATTCCAATCATCCTACCGATTGGTGATCAAGAAATGGCTGCCTATTACATCAGTATCATTGATAAGCTCATCCTAACGGGTGGGCAAAATGTTGATCCAAAATACTATGGTGAACCAAAGGCTATTGATAGTGATGACTACCACCTTCAAAGAGATATTTTTGAACTAGCACTTATCAAAGAAGCGATTAAGCAAAAGAAACCAATTTTCTCTGTTTGTCGGGGTACTCAACTTTTCAATGTCGCCATGGGAGGCACGCTACACTAAGATATCGAGGATCATTGGCAGGACTGTTCAGTCGAATACACGACTCAACGCCTCGTAACGGAACCTGATACCATTCTCCGAGAAATCTATGGAGAAATCTCTCATATCAACTCCTTCCACCACCAGAGTATTAAAGATCTAGCTTCAAATCTTAAGGTTGTAGCACATGATCCTAAAGATGGAATCATTGAGGCTGTGACAACTACAGACGGCTTCCCCTATCTTGGTGTTCAATGGCATCCTGAATTTCTCTTTGAAAATCGCCCCAAAGAAAAAACGCTATTTGACTATGTTGTTAACGAACTCTAGGACTTATAAATAGGTTATTAATCATGAATGAAATTAAAATACCTTCTACTCATGAGATTTTGAGAGATATAGAAGCTAATGTTTTCATATCTTATAAGGAAAAGGAAGCTAATCTTTTCTTATCAAACAATGAAAAAGAAATAAGTGTTTGCTTTCATCTTTCTAATCTCTATAGACTTTTAACAGCGGAAAGTTACCAATCTTTTTCTAAGAATAAAGAGAATTTGGATAAACTATCTCAAAAAGAAAAAGAAAAA
>CABTWF010000021.1:0-32874 GCA_902488495.1 uncultured Streptococcus sp.
ACATCTGTCGGACGATCCGTATCACGGTACTCCAGATTGAGTTCGTGGCTACGCTCGTTGGTCACAAAAGTGACTGCCATCTCCTTGTCTTCTTTTCCTATTTTTTGGGCTGCAAATTCCAAAATTTCTTGGGTTTGGTGCAAGATTTCTTGTGAAACTTGACCAGTTTCATCTACCATTTCAATATACATGTACTTCTCGATTCTCTTTACTTGGCTTTATTATACCATATTTCCATGATTTTATTCTACCTTTTTGATATAATACTATGGAATACAATCACAAGGAGAGAACGATGTCATTTGACGGATTTTTTTTACACCACATGGTTGAGGAATTGAGAAGCGAGTTGGTCAATGGTCGCATCCAGAAAATCAATCAACCTTTTGAACAAGAGTTGGTCTTGCAAATCCGCAGCAATCGCCAAAGCCATCGCCTGCTCCTCTCTGCCCATCCTGTTTTTGGGCGCATCCAGCTAACCCAAACGACTTTTGAAAATCCAGCCCAACCTTCGACTTTTATCATGGTTTTGAGAAAGTATTTGCAGGGTGCCCTGATTGAGTCAATTGAGCAAATCGAAAATGACCGTATTGTGGAAATCACCGTTTCCAATAAAAATGAGATTGGGGACCATATTCAGGCTACCTTGATTATCGAGATTATGGGCAAACACAGCAATATTCTACTAGTTGATAAAAGCAGCCATAAAATCCTCGAAGTCATTAAACACGTTGGCTTTTCACAAAATAGCTACCGCACCTTACTTCCAGGTTCAACCTATATTGCTCCGCCTAGTACCGAATCTCTCAATCCTTATACTGTCAAGGATGAAAAGCTCTTTGAAATTCTGCAAACCCAAGAACTAACAGCAAAAAATCTTCAAAGCCTCTTTCAAGGTTTAGGACGCGATACAGCAAATGAATTGGAAAACATTCTTGTCAGTGATAAACTGTCTACTTTCCGAAACTTCTTCGGGCAAGAAACCAAGCCATGCTTAACAGAGACTTCCTTCAGCCAAGTTCCTTTTGTAAATCAGGTGGGAGAGCCTTTTGCCAGCCTTTCTGACTTGCTGGACACCTACTATAAGGACAAGGCTGAACGGGACCGTGTCAAACAGCAAGCCAGTGAGCTCATTCGTCGTGTTGAAAATGAACTTCAGAAAAATCGACATAAACTTAAAAAACAAGAAAAAGAGTTACTAGCGACAGACAATGCTGAGGAATTTCGCCAAAAAGGAGAATTGTTGACAACCTTCCTCCACCAAGTGCCTAATGACCAAGATCAGGTTACCTTGGACAACTACTACACTAATCAGCCTATCATCATTGCTCTTGACAAGGCCTTGACTCCCAGCCAGAATGCTCAACGCTATTTTAAACGTTACCAGAAACTCAAAGAAGCTGTCAAATACTTGACTGAACTGATTGAAGAAACCAAGGCTACCATTCTTTATCTAGAAAGTGTCGAGACTGTGCTCAACCAAGCTGGACTAGAAGAAATCGCTGAAATACGTGAAGAATTGATCCAAACAGGATTTATCCGTAGAAGACAACGGGAGAAAATTCACAAACGCAAAAAACCAGAACAGTATCTGGCGAGCGATGGCAAAACCATTATCTATGTCGGTCGAAACAATCTTCAAAATGAAGAGTTGACCTTTAAAATGGCTCGCAAGGAAGAACTTTGGTTCCATGCCAAGGACATCCCTGGAAGCCATGTCGTCATCTCAAGCAATCTCAATCCTTCTGACGAAGTGAAGACAGATGCGGCCGAACTAGCTGCCTACTTCTCCAAAGGGCGTTTGTCAAATCTCGTGCAAGTGGATATGATTGAAGTCAAGAAACTCAACAAACCAACAGGAGGAAAACCCGGTTTTGTAACCTACACAGGACAAAAGACCCTCCGCGTTACACCAGATCCAGAAAAAATCGCATCTATGAAAAAATCCTGATTTCAAGTGAAATCAGGATTTTCGTTTACATTTTACTCTGCAATCAAGGTTTCCAAACCAACCTTCATCATATCGGTGAAGGTATTTTGGCGTTCTTCTGCAGTGGTGTCTTCATCTGGATTGACCAAGCTATCAGAAATGGTCATGATAGCAAGTGCATCGACGTGGTGTTGGGCAGCCAAGTAGTAGAGGGCTGCTGCTTCCATTTCCACAGCTTTAACTCCCCATTTACCAAGTTCGATGTTCTTTTCAAAGTAGTTTGAGTAAAAGACATCAGATGACAAGACGTTCCCAACGTGGGTTGTCATACCGAGTTCTTTAGCGATATGGTAGGCCTTGTCAAGCAAATCAAAGCTAGCGATTTGTGGGAAATCATACTGTGGCCAGTCATTGCGGATGATGTTTGAGTTGGTTGCAGCTGCTTGCGCCAAAACCAATTCACGGACATGAACATCTTCATTTAATGAACCCGCAGTTCCCACACGAATCAATTTCTTCACTCCGTAGTCTACAATCAACTCACGGGCATAGATAGAAATGGACGGCATTCCCATCCCAGTTCCCATGACCGATACACGGTGGCCCTTGTACGTACCAGTGTAGCCAAACATGTTCCGCACTTCGTTAAAACAAACAGCATCTTCAAGGAAATTCTCCGCAATAAACTTAGCACGAAGAGGATCCCCAGGAAGAAGAATTTTATCAGCAATTTCACCCTGCTGAGCAGCAATATGGATAGACATAATATAAGATACCAAACCCGTCAAAAAGCGAAGGGAAAATAGGAGTTTGGTGCAGTGAGCGATGCTCGCTAGACCAACTATCTTTTTCCCACTGCTTTTAGGGTGGGTTCAATTCCTTTCTTTCTTAATTTTTATGATATAGAAGAGAACAGTCCGAGTTCAATTCAAAACCGAACTCCCCTTCCTTTCTGAATTTCTAGAAAAGTTTCCGCTCGTGTTCAAATTTGAACACACGCTCTACCTTTCTTTATTGTATATTTAGGATAGCGACAGAGAACAAAGTAAAAATAGGAAACTGACGAAGCATCGCAGATGCTAGACAGTTTATCTTTTTCACGCAGTTCTCTGCCCGTATTCAGTTCAGCAAATACGGTTTACCCATCCTTTCTTTCTTGATTTTAAATTTAAATATTTCACAGAACAATTAGCCCGAGTTTGACTATAACTCAGATACTCTGCCTTTCTGTAGTTCCTAGTTTACCAATGAATCTAAAAATGCATACAGTTTTGCATTCATTTCAGAATAATCGTTTCCACGTAATTCTTCTGGTGTTTGAACAAAAGGCAACTTTTCACTTTGCTCTCTTAATTTCTCCTCACCATCCGCAGCAATCAATAATTCTACTGCGTCTGGATCAAATTCCAAATGAGCCTGAAAGGCATAATGTTTTGGACTGAAGCGAATAATTTGGCGTGGACAACCTTGACTGGTCGCCAAGACGACAGCTTCATCTGTCAGCCCTGGCATATCACCGTGCCAGTGGCCGGTTTCTATGGTTTCTCCGAACAAGCTGAAATGAGGATCTGTTAGACCTTGCATCGTCAATGTCACAGGATAAACGCCGATCTCGCGCTCTGGACTATGTTCATACTTCGCACCATAGGCAACAGATAGGAGTTGCGCACCAAGACAGACACCAACAATATAGATATCTGCAGCAATCGCTTCTTTCATAAAAGCAAGCTCAGCCTTTGGATCATAGTATGGGAAGTTTTCTCTATCCTCATCAGGTGATTGAGGACCACCCATGACAATCAGAAAATCAATCCCGTCAATTGTTTCAGGAAGAGGTTCTTTTTCATAAACCTTTGTTGATGTAATTTGATGACCTCGTTCTATAGCCCATTTTAGATATGCGCCTGGAACCTCAAATGTCTCATGTAAAATAAAGTGAACTCTCATGACATTACAATTCAGCAAGAATCGCTTTAAGCAAGCCTTTGAAGTCACCTTTAACACGTTCAGTCACTTCTACAACTTCTTCGTGGTTGAGTTCTTCTTGGAAACCAGCAGCATGGTTAGTAATACATGAAATACCGAGAACTTTCAAGCCTGAGTGGGCTGCCACAATAACTTCAGGAACAGTAGACATACCGACTGCATCTGCTCCAAGTGTCTTATAGGCACGAATCTCTGCAGGTGTTTCATATGTCGGACCAGTAACACCGATATAGACACCTTCATCAAGCTTGATACTAAGTTTCTTAGCCACTTCATGGGCAGTAGCACGGTATTCTGGAGTGTAGGCTTTAGACATATCTGGGAAACGTGGACCAAAATCATCCAAATTTTCACCCATCAATGGGTTTTGCCCCGTCATATTGATATGGTCTGAGATAGCCATCAAGGTACCAGGACCAAATCCAATACCTCCAGCTGCATTGGTTACAATGACACCTTCGCATCCGAGAACTTTCATCACACGAACTGGGAAAGTCACGACTTCAAGAGGATTTCCTTCATAGAAATGGAAACGACCTTGAAGAGCCAAGACCTTGCGACCTGCAAGGTCACCATATACCAATTTACCAGCGTGACCGACTACTGTCGAACGGCCCCAGTTGGGAATATCTGCATAGTCTACTACAACAGGATTTTCAATTTCCTCTGCCAATTCTCCAAGTCCTGATCCAAGGATTAGACCGAACTCAGGCGCTTGGATACCCTTTTCTTTCAAGAAAGCAGCTGTTTCCTTGATTTTATCTAAAAAAGTCATTGTGTCTCCTTTATTATTTTTTTAGCATTTGACCGATTTTGTCAAAAGTTTTAGCATTACGAATGGTGATTTGGCGGTAGAAAGGCATCTTGAGTAAGTATTTGTGATAGGCTGTTTCGTAGTATGATTCTTCAGAGAATTTCCCCCAGAAAATCCCAAGTCTTCCAAAATGAACGACTTCATCTTCCAGTTCCAAACTGTTCACTTTCTCGATCACTTGATCCACATCCAAGCTCTCCGTGTAGAAGAGCACATCTTTTCGTGCCAGGTCTTTGGTCCACCAATCTGGCAGATTCTCCAGCTCTGCTTCATAGTCTTCCTGACTCAGCAAAGAAAAGCTCTGAATAAATGGATAATGGATTTCAAAGAAAGCCTCTAACTTTTCAACCAATTGGGCTTTGGGAGCTGTCGAAGTAAAGAAAATGTTGCCACTGTTGATGTAGGTTTCAACCTTTTCCAGTCCCAACTCTGTCAGTTCTTGACGAAGTTGCACCATGACAACTTTATTTTTCCCACCGACATTAATGCCCCGAACAAGTAAAGCATAGCGTTTCATCTTATACCAATTTATCTAAGAAACTTTCCCCAATCATGGCAGTTTCCACACCAAAGTTATCCGCAACTGTCGCTGAGATATCTGCAAAATGTCCAACTGGAATGACACCATTTCCCTTAAAGCTAGGGCTGTAAGCCAAAAGTGGAATGTATTCACGAGTGTGGTCTGTTCCTGCATAGGTTGGGTCATTTCCATGGTCAGCAGTAATCAAGAGAAGGTCGTTCTCTCTCATGGCTGCGATAATTTCAGGCAAGCGTTCATCAAACTCATGCAAGCAATCACGGTAACCATGAGCATTGCGGCGGTGTCCATAAAGGGCATCAAAGTCAACTAAGTTTGTGAAAGAGAATCCTTTTTCAAACTCAGCAAGTCCCATGGTCTTCAATAATGTATCAATTCCGTGGCTATTTGACTTGTTGTGGCCCATGTCATGATTGATACCCGCACCGTTAAAGATATCGTTGATTTTACCAACAGCGTAAGTATCGATACCAGCTTCGTTCAATTTATCCAAAACAGTTGGTGCAAATGGAGATACGGCCAAATCACGACGGTTTGCTGTACGAGTGAAGTTACCTGGTTCACCCACATAAGGACGGGCAATGATACGACCTAGAAGGGCTGGGCGCTCAAGGGTAATTGAACGAGCGTATTCACAAATACGATAAAGTTCATCTAAAGGAATGATATCTTCGTGGGCAGCAATCTGCAAAACTGGGTCAGCTGAAGTATAGATAATCAACTCCCCAGTTTCCATTTGACGTGGCCCAAAATCGTCAATAACAGCTGTACCTGAGTACGGTTTGTTGGCTTCACGAATGACCTTGCGTCCTGAAAATTCTTCGATCTTTGTCAAGATTTCTTCTGGGAATCCGTTCCAGAAAGTATCGAAAGGCTCGGTAATGTTGAGTCCCATGATTTCCCAGTGACCAGTCATTGTATCCTTACCAAGGGAAACTTCTTCCAATTTTGTTGCATATCCTGTTGGATTGCTTTCAGCTGGTACAGTCTTTAGAGGAGTTTCGCGAGGAATATTTCCTAGACCGATTTTAGCCATGTTTGGCACATTCAAACCAACTGTTTTGGAAATGTGTCCTAGTGTGTCAGAAGCTCCATCTGGAACCCCTGCATTGACAAAGTTATTGGCATCTGGTGCAGCACCGATTCCCACAGAATCCAGTACCACCAAGTGAATACGATTAAATTTTGACATAGTCTGTCTCCTTATTATGTTGATTAGTTTGCTTTTGTTGAAGTTAAAATCTGAACACCATCTCGTCCCGCTACGATGACCTTATCCACCATTTGGTTGAACAAGCCGTGCTCTACGACACCAACGACATGGTCCAATTCTTGCCCGAAAGCAATTGGATCTTCAATGACATCCAAGGCTAGATCAATGATAAAGTTCTGCATATCGGTCACAAAACGTTGGCCGTCTTTTTCACGGAAACTTGGTTTGTAGCCAGCTCGCTTAAACCGACGAAAGACCTGTTCTGCACCATACTGAACCACTTCTACAGGCAATTTAAAAGCACCTAGTTTCTCTACCAGTTTGCTTTCATCTACCACCCAAATGTATTCTTTTGAGGGCGTTGCGACAACCTTCTCCATCAGAAGGGCACCACCACCGCCTTTGATTCCGTTAAACTGGCTATCTACTTCATCCGCCCCATCAACCGTCACATCGACAAAGTCTACTTGATCAATCGACTTGAGAGGGATGTTAAGACCTTCAGCCTGTTTACTGGTCACACTGGAAGTCGTTACAGCAGTAATCTGCAAACCTTCTTCCTTAATCCGACGACCGATTTCTTCTACGAAATAGTAGGCAGTAGAGCCCGTTCCAAGTCCGACTACCATGCCATCCTTGACAAACTCAGCAGCCTTGATACCTGCCATTTTCTTCAGATTTTCCACTCAAACACCTCCATTAAAGAGCTATTTTTATTATAACATGTATCCGTTTTTATTTCATGGATACACTGGAAAAACCCGAACATTTTTATTTCGGGTTTTGGTGTCCTATTTAACCATGTCAGGATCGTAATCATAGAACCCTGTGTCGAGGAAACGATTTTTAGGGTGTAACTTACGTACTTCTTCATCCAGCAAGAAGGCTTGGTCATGGCTAAAGTTACCCTCTTGGATCAAGCCACGCGCTTGAATAAAGAGTTTAGCAATCTCAACAAAATTCTGACCAGGTGTGTAAAGTCCCTCTAGCTTCCAGTGAGTAAAACCATGCTCCACCAATTCTGTCAATTTGGTCATCAAATCAAGGTCGTTATTTGCAAAGATGTGGGTACCATGATTATCTTCAAAGATGGAATAGTGACTTTCTGGGTCACTCGGCTCTGCCAAGAAGAGGTCACGTTTACGCGTCTTTTCATCATCGATATGCGTAAAGTTATAGTAGTTTTGTAAGAGCGGACGCTTAGAATGATGGATGACACTAGCCCCATAAACCAACACTTCAGCAGGAATTTCCAAAATCTCAGGCATCTTGAAGAGCTCAGCAGATGGAATTTCACGCGCCAAAACCGCCTCAGAAGCACCTGCCTTTTGGCCCCAGAAGTTAATCTGACGACTGCTTGTCACCATGGTTGAAGCATCGTAGATAGTCTTGAAGGAATAGCCATCGCGATTGACTACATAAAAGACACCTGCATCTCCTACTGTAATATAGTCTGTCTTGATTTCTTCCAAGAAGTCTAGGAAGGGCTTGATTCGGTCCATCATATCTTGGTGCATGAGGGCGTTAACCGCAACAATCAATTCCTTGCCTGCTTCATGAACCAACTTAGCGATGGTGCGCAACTCTTCATAACTAAAGGTTGTTGGCAGACGAAGGCCAAAATCTTTCTCACCAACATAGATACGATCTACGCCAGCTTCGAGTAGTCGTTCAACTTGTTCAATACTTTCAGCAGTTGCTGTAATGATAATCTTTTCCATAAGAAAAATTATACCACATTTCTCAAAAATCAGCTATGAATACTGAGAATTTCATAAAAAGTTAAACTTATTTCTATCTTTCCCAATCAAAAAAGTGAACAGTAACTTGTACTATTCACTCTCTTTATTATACATGTGTTTCTTCAACTAGGTGGCCATCATTCATGACATAAATACGATCAACCTTATCAAGAAGACGAGTATCGTGCGTAATCATAACAACTCCTCTGCCTTGTTCATGAGCAATAGCAGCCAGCATCTCCGTTACTTGGTAGGCACGCTCGGTGTCTAGACTGGCTGTCGGCTCATCTGCAAGCACAATGCTTGGATTGTTATAGAGAGCTCTAGCTATCGCCGCACGTTGACGTTCGCCACCTGATAAAGCCTTGGGATACTGATCTTGTACTTTTTCCAAATCCAACAGGTCAAACAGCTCTTTTCGATCACTTTTACTATTTTTTCCCTTATCTAGTCTGTCTATCAAATCCAGCTGTTCCTTGACCGTTAGAAAAGGAATTAAGTTTGAAGCTTGGAGAATGAAACCAAACTCTCTAAAACGGAGATCTGTTTTTTCCTTCTCCGTCAAGCTGCCTGTTTCCTTCCCTTTGACTAGAATCTTTCCACTCGATGCTTCCTGTAGTTGTCCTAGAGTTGTTAGAAAGGTCGTCTTTCCGGAACCTGAAGGTCCAACGATAGCTACGAACTCTCCCGCATTTAGCTGAAAATTCGTCTCATGCAGGGCTACGACTTTCATCTTTCCTTCCCCGTAGGTTTTTGTCACTTGATGCATTTCTATCAATGCTGTCATACTATTCTCCTTATCATTCTGCAATTGCAGTAATCGGGTCCACCTTTAGCAAGCGTGGAAGTGAAATGACACCACCTAGAAGGGCCATCAAGGAAATTACCAAACTTAGGACAGAGTAGGCTATCCAACTTGGATAGAAAAAGAAGGTAGCTGGTAAGACTAAAATCACTCCTCCGATTGCCAGCAAGGCTAAAGCAATCCCCATACCAGCTAGGAGGAAGATTTGACAGAACAGAGACCAAACAATGGTTTTGATCTGTATCCCCTGAGCCCGCATTATTCCATATAGTCCTAGTTTTTGGATGGTAATGATATAAACAAAAATCCCCACAATCAAGCCTGTAATGACAATCATAGCAAGAATCATTCCTGAAAATACATTCACCTGAGGTGTGTAACCGGGAATTTTCGATATCATTTTTGGAATGGAAATCTGTTTCAGTCCATCGCCAGACACTTCTATGTCATTTTTCAATACCAAGGCAGAGATGGAACGATTGGCTTTCAAGGTTCCTTGTAAGGTCCAATAAGTTGTCAGACTCGTAAAAACAACAGGCTCGGTGAAAAATTTATTTCCTTGAGTCAGGCCTACAATCTTGTAACTTGAATCGCTTCCATTGAGCTGAATGGCATCACCTAGCTTCATCCCATAGTTCTCAAAAGACTGATCCACGACAACCTCATCATCTCCTTCAGGATAACGACCCTCCGTCAAACTAGGAGAGATAAAAGAGTCCCAGTCTTGAGCAAAAATGGAAACATTGACCTTTTCACTACCATCGACTAGATTGGTTACAGCAAACATATAGCCCAATGGAGCAGCCTCTTCAGAACTCTTATCCTTGTAGTCCTTTTCAGGAATAAAAGATGCCGTCAAATTATCATTTGCGTAGTCAGATAAAACCACTCCCGTCGCTTGCCAGTTATCAATAGCGGCTCGGTTGTTTCGCACAAGACCAAGAGCTAGACTGGTCATAAAAAAGACCATGAAAGCGATAAGAAAAATGGTAGTTAGAATCAAACTATATCGAAGTTTGTTTCGTAATATCTCTTTGATAGCAAGATACATGCTTGTCTCCTTTAACATTTCCCAGAGGTAGCAAGAATGCCACCCAGTCCAATAGACAGAATCGCTGTCTTATCATCCATTCAAAACAACTCCTACCAATACTCTTCAAAAGTATCCAGGTAGCAACTCAACAAATCATCTTAGGAAAAAGCCTCAGCTTGCTATCAATTTATATAAGTTATCCTTTCCTTTCTCAGTATATTTATAAAAGAGAAGGTCAGGTCATCTGTTCTAAGTGTAACATCCATGCTACCATTTTCCCTTGTAGGTGTCAAGAGAGCGACTTAGAGGATGATAAGAGACTTTAGTAGTTTTGTAACAATCCTGTAATAATTCTTTGCATAAAAAATGATAAAATAGTTATGTACTGTTAAGGAGAGAATCATGTCCGCAAGAAAACTAGAAGCTTATGAGTTTGAACAAGCTCCCGAATCGAAACAAACTCCGCTTTACCAAGATTACACACCTGAAGCCCCAGTCGGCCCTAACCTAAAAGAGATTTTATTTTTTGTAAATATCGCTTGTTTCTGTATTTTTATGGCACTGTTTAGTTTTATCTTTTTAGCCTTAAAATTGAACACAGCTTTATCCTTTATCGCTGCAATGGGTCTTAGTTTCGCCCTTTTACAACTTCAACGAAAGATAATGAAACGAAAATTTTCAAAATAAAGGTTGGTACTACTACCAACCTCTTTTCTAGTTATCAAAAAAGACAGTTATATAACTGTCTTTTTTATTTATTCTTACGTTTTGAAGGAGATTGAATAGCGATCTTAACTTCAAAAATTGTTCCTCTAGGTTTGTTATCTTTTACGCTAATCGTTCCTCGTAAGGCATCTACGATTTGCTTGGCCAAGGATAGTCCAAGACCAAAGCCACCTTTCTGACGAGTTCTTGCCTTGTCTACACGATAAAAACGGTCAAAGATTTTCTTCTTGTCAGCAGCTGAGATTCCAATTCCGTTATCCGTTACTGTTAGATAGAGGTGACGATCTGTAGCATGGACTACAAACTCAATTTTCCCATCTTCTTCGGTATACTTGATGGCATTGTCAAATAAGATGGTCATGAGCTGTTTTAGGAGCAACTGATCGGTCATGAAAGGACGATAAATCCGATTTTCATACTCAAAAATACGATCATTTTCAGAAGCAATCAACTCATAGTTAGCAAAGGTCGTCTTAAAGAACTGTGGTGATACTTCTGCTATTTCTGGTTTGATTCCATCATCGCGACGTGCAAGATTGAGAAGATTGGTCGTGAGAAAGCGCATGTTTCGAACTTCTTCAAGGCTGGAAGCGATACTTTCGCTGGATTCCATGATTGTTGCCTCTGGTTTTCGAAAGAGATTCTCTAAACGATTTTGTAAAACGGCCAAAGGCGTTCTCAGTTCATGACTGGCATTTTCAACAAAGGATTTCTGCTTTTGCATACTTTCCAGCAAGGGTTTGACACTGACACGTGCCAGATAAACACTGGCAATTAAAGACAGGAGCCAGAAACTAGCCATGACTACAACAATTAAATGCTCGTGGTTTTGGCTGATTTGCTCGAGCTGGCTAGTATTGATTAAAACCGCCGCATACTTGACGTTACTTGATACGGAGGAAGAGTTGGTTTCCATCAAAATCATCCGATAGGTTTCTTCCTGACCGTAACTATTGACAACTTGGATTTGCCGAATGTGATTCAACTCTTTTTTGTCCAGCTTGATCTTGTCCAAGCCTAAAAAGCGATTGCCCAGTAAGAGTTGGTTAAAATCCTTGTCAAAGAGCAAGACTTCTGTATTGGAGCTAACATTGGGTTTGATTTCAGCCTTGTTGGCATCCGCTGTTGCTGGTTGAATATCCTTGACCTCTTCAGTTGCCCGATTCAGGGCTAACTGGATAACAGCTTGGGGACTGCTACTAAGGGCTTGGAGTTTTTCATCTACAGAAGTGTAGAGACTCGAGTGCATGACCTGGAGGATAATCAAGGTCATAGCAGAGAAGATCAGGGTGAACACTCCAAAGTTTCGAATGAAATAGCTGAAATCATCCGCATACCATGTTTTTTTTAGTTTATTGAACATCTTTTAAAATATACCCGACACTACGCAAAGTTTGAAGATTTTCAGCAAAGGCTGTTCCCTTCAATTTCTTACGAACTTTTGAGACATAGACTTCTACAACGGAAATCGTCGTATCGCTATCAAACCCCCATAGACGGTCAAAAATTTGCGTCTTGGGAAGAATAACATTTTGATTTTGAAGGAAATAAACCAATAACTCAAACTCTTTTCCGAGTAGTTCCACAGGAGTATCTTCCACTTTCACTTCATTCGTTGAAAGGTTAACGACAATATCTCCATAGGTCAAGGTGTTTTCGTTAAACTTACCTGAACGTTTGAGAAGAGCTTGAATCCGCATTTTGAGTTCTTCAAGGTAGAAAGGTTTGGTGAGGTAGTCATCCGCTCCCAACTCAAAACCATGTCCCTTATCATCTAAACTTTCCTTAGCGGTCATGATAAGGACTGGTGTCGTAATTCCTTTTTCTCGCAATTCTTTCAAAACTTGGAAGCCATTTTTTTCAGGCAACATCAGGTCAAGCAAAATCAAGTCATAAACGCCACTTTCTGCTTCGTAGAGCCCTTCCTCTCCATCAAAAACCTGCATGACATCTGCAAAATCATCTAAAAAGTCAAATACTGAGTTTGACAACCCTAAGTCGTCTTCTACTAGTAAAATCTTAATCATCTTGTTCTCCTCCTGCTATAAGATACTAATCAGCTTCATCTAAGGTTATTATAAAATAAAGAATTTTTGTATCATTTTTTGGATCTTAGTATAATTCTTTAATTATTATATCATGGCTTTAACAAATGGATTAAGATTTTGTAGTGTTTTCTTCATTATTTTGGTTAGAATTGCTATCCTTGGCCTTTGTACTTCCATCTGCATTGGCTGGTTTCTTCTTAGAATTGCTACCGCCTTCTTGATTATTATTTCCTTGCGGCGGCTGTCCACCGTGACTTTGCATATTATTGCCATCTTGATTATCTTGCTGGGTTTTCGATGTTTGAACGGTCGACTGCTGATTTGTTGATTTTTGAGTCAAAGAACCGAATATATAACCATCAAGCAAGCCGACCACTAAAGAACCACTTGCTACTACTGATAGCCTCCACTTGGTGCTTTTTTCTACAACAATCATTTTCTCTTTATTCATTCTATATTTTTCTTTCTGCTTTAAGTTTCTGTGAAAAAATGAAGAAGCTCTACTTCATAAATTCACCACATCCTTTCTTTAGGCTACATACATCTTAATTATTTTTTCTTAAAGAATACTAAAAGATGAGAAAATTCTTAGAAAAATAATAGAAAATTTATCCAAAATATTTTTTTAAAATACGACCGTATCGTCTCAGTAAAAGATAATCCGCTATTGCTGGGGATAGAAGGTTTAATGTTGTAAAAATCTTTGTACCTTGTCCCATCAAAATCACTCTTTTACGAGATTTTATACCTTTAAGTAAAGCTTGGGTTACTTGATTTGTACTTGATATAGAGATCCCCATTTCTCTCCAAACTGGATGATAAGGCTTTTCTGATGGTGTGTCTGCTGCATTGGGGCAAAAATAAGTTATATGCATCTTTTTCTGCTCCTGTATTAATTCTCGGTTCATTGATTCGATAAAAGAAAAAAGTCCGGCGCGGCTCGCCACATCTACACTATAATAGGGGAAGGCCATCCTACCATCTGCAAAACCTCCTGAATGCACAATGGTTGCTCCTTTTTGATTTTTTAACAAAGGTAAAAAATGTTTGCTGACAAGGATAGCCCCTATTAGGTTAATCGTCATAGTTTGATTGATCTCCTCCTCAGAGTGAGATAATAAAGATTTTCGTACATCAAATCCCGTTGCATTAATAACAATATCTATATTATCCGACCACTTTTGAACTTCAGACACTGCAACTTTAATAGAAGTTTCATTCGTTATATCTACTGAGCAAATCGGAATCTTGGAAGCAATATTCTCAGAAAAACTGGCTAATTTATTCATATTGCGACCTAAAAGAAATAAATGAGCACCTGCTTGAAAAAAAGCTTGTGTATAGGCTTGTCCCAAATTTCCACTGGCACCAATAATAACGACTCTTTTATTTTTAAAATAATTGTCACCCATAACATACTACCTCATTAGTGAACCTTTTGTGATAGGTTTAATATAACAAGCCCCACAATAACTAAAGCAATTCCCAAGAGACTTGCGAACGTTACTTTTTCATGAAAAAGCAAAATAGATAGCACAGTTGTTCCAACCAAACCAACACCAGACCAAATAGCATAGACTAGATTTAGTTGTATGCCTTTCAAAGACAAAGATAGAAAGAAAAAACACAAGCCATACAAAACTAAAGCAAGAATCCCAAAAAGCATTTTCGAAAAACCTTGCGACAGTTTTAACAGACTTGTGGCAGCTATTTCAGATACAATAGCAAGAGTTAAATAAACGTAAGACATCATTGTCCTCCTAGAATCAATAGAATTGAAAAGCTAGTCGGAAAACAATTGATTTAGCGATGAGTGGAAGCGAAGCAGGTCCAAAGTGTACAAGCATTAGCTAAAATCATAGACTTGATCTTTGAATTCTTGTAAACAGGAATCTTTTTTCGTCCACATAACTCATCTAAAGAGATCTGATAAAAATCAGCTAAGCGAATCAAACTATGACTATCTATAATTGTTTTATCATTTTCCCAATTTGAGATAGTTTGACGAGTCGTCCCCAGATATTCTGCTATTTGATTCTGACTGTAGCCATTTTGTTCTCTAAATAATTTTAATTGTTTTCCTAACATCTGCATTTCCTCTTTATATTATTCTTTTCTTCACGAATTGGCTAGACGAAATTCTTTAACATCCTATACAATTCTAGGTAAAATTTCTTTGACATTGCTATTATAACACGATTTTCAGGATGGACACTTTATACTGACTTCCAAAAAACAGCAGATTGCAAGATCCGCTGTTTTTTATCTATTACTTACTTGCTTTCAAAACCTTTTCGACTGCTGCTTTTTCACGCTTAATCAAATCAACACGCGCTGCGATATCCTTGATCCCCATACGGATGTTACGGCTAAGAGCTAGGTCAGAGAGTTGTGGCTCAAAGAATTCCTTGTACTCTGCCAAACGTTGCTCTGTCTTAAATACATGGGCAGGTAGGATAACAAAGCTATCAAAGCTCATATCCCCACCAAGAGCTGCCTTGATCCAATCCCAGTTTTCACGCGCCCATACCCAAACAGTTTCTTGAGTTGTTTGATGATCTAGGAACTGGTAATACCAAGCAGACAAGTCTTGTGGTTTCACAACAAACTTATCCTTCCACGAACTAATCAAGGTTTGGATATTGTCAGCATCTGTACTGTAGGCTAGAGCTGCTGCCAACTGGCGTTTGAAGACCGCATCCGTTGCATGAGTGTAGAGGTCCAGATAAGTTACGACCAAGTCCTTGGTCTCATGGTGTTTCATTTCATTGATGAGCACTTGAGCACGGATTGCTGCTGGAAGGCCTGCAAGATTCTCCTTGTGAGCTGCAAAGATTTGACTAGCGACTTGACTAGCTTCTGCTTCATTTGAGCGAATCATCATGGAAATGGTCAACTGACGAACCAATTCATCTTCATCTGATTCCCCATCTTTGGCTTCAAAACCAAGACGGTCATAGTTGTGACGAGCCAATTTAGCAACGAGTGTGTTAAAGGCTTTCTCAGTTTCTGTTCCTTCATCGATAAAGCGCTCAAGGGCAGCAATCACTTGAGAAACAGCTGAAACTACCAGATAAGACTCTTCCTTAGCAAGTTTTTCAAGTACTGGAAGCAAGTCTGCATAAGAAATGTGCCCTGCCTCAGCCAGCAAACGACGTTCTTGAACGATTTGCAGTTTGCTTGTGTTATCAAGTGTCTCTAGCTCAGCAAGAACAGCATCTAACAAGTCTCCTTGATAGTCGGTAATGTAGTGGGCTGTATTTTCAGTGTTGAGACGAAGAGCTCCTTCATTTTCAGCAAGAAGAGCTGCGTAGCCAGGGATTTCGATACTTTCAGTTTCGAATGTATCTGGCAAACCTTTCCAGTTGCTGTTCAGTGGCACCACCCAGAGGCGGTTCTTGTCTTCGTTCTCACCGATAAAGAATTGTTTTTGCGAAATCTTCAAGACATCATTTTCAACTTTGACAGTGAGAACTGGATAACCAGGCTGTTCCAACCAAGAATCCATGAAGGCTGCAACATCACGACCTGATGCCTGACCAAGGGCATTCCATAGGTCACGACCAATGGTATTTCCATATTGGTGCTTTTCAAAGTAGGCATGCAAGCCTTTGGCAAAATCAGCATCTCCTAGCCAACGACGAAGCATGTGCATGAGACGGCTTCCTTTGGCATAGACGATAGCTCCGTCAAAGAGGGTATTGATTTCATCTGGGTGTTTGACTTCGACGTGAACAGATTGAACGCCATCTGTCGCATCGCGTTTAAGCGCCGCTGGAACACCACCTGTTTGGAAGTCTTCAAAGATATTCCAGCTTGGCTCGATGGCATCGACACAGACGTATTCCATCATGTTGGCGAAGCTTTCATTGAGCCAGAGGTCATCCCACCATTTCATAGTAACGAGGTTCCCAAACCATTGATGGGCAAGCTCGTGTGCGATAACAAGTGCAACCTGCTGACGGCTAGCAAAAGTAGAGTTCTCATCCACAACTAAGTAAACTTCACGATAAGTCACTAGACCCCAGTTTTCCATGGCACCTGCTGAGAAGTCAGGAAGAGCGATATGAAGAGATTGAGGAATTGGGTATTTAACTCCGTAGTAATCTTCGTAAAACTCAATCGAACGAACAGCGATATCTAAAGAGAAATCAAGGTTAGAAAGTGGATGTGCTTTGGTTGAGTAGACACCTACGAGGGTACCATTCTTGGTTTTAGCGGTCACCCCTTGCAAATCACCAGCGACAAAGGCCAACAAATAAGATGACATGCGAGGTGTTGTCTCAAACTTCCAGATACCTGTTTCCTTACGGTTTTCCACATCAACCTCAGGCATGTTTGACAAGGCCACTTCACCTTCTGCTTGGTCAAAACGAAGAGCGAGATCAAAGGTTGCTTTGGCTTCTGGCTCATCCACACATGGGAAGGCTTCACGCGCAAAGTGGCTTTCAAACTGCGTAGACAAGACTTCCTTCTTGACTCCATCTGCTGTATAGTAAGAAGGGTAAATCCCAGTCATGTTGTCAGTAATCTTTCCTGAAAAAGCGATGACTAATTCAACTTGACCAGCCTCAGCCAGCTCGATATGAAGGGCTTCATTTTCATGGTCAACAGTAAATGGACGTGCTTGACCCACAACTTCTACAGAAGCGATTTCCAAGTCTTTTTGGTGAAGGGAAATACGCTCACTTTTCGCTTGACCAGTGATGGTCACCTTCCCAGAAAAGGTCTTGGTCTCACGACTCAAGTCTAAAAATAAATCATAATGTTCAGGAACAAATTGCGTAATAAAATGTTCAACTGCTTGCATAGTTTTCTCCTATCTAAGTTTAAGAGCTAGAGCTCTTCTTCAAACAAACTTATTATATCATGTTTTGCCTAAGAAAAAAGGATTGGACGGCGATTTCCAAAACTTTCTTCCTCCTAGCGGTCTAAAGAGGGTAGACCTTGCGAAATTCTTCTAATACAACCTTACTATCAGGTGTAAAAGTCAGTCCTGCCTCTCTCAGCCACTCAGCGAAACAATCCTCATGAACCTGACGCCAATAGGCCAGAGATTTGTCACCTTCCCCTTCCTTGAAGGCATGTTCAGCTGACACTTGATGAAAAGGCTGAACGGAAACCTTTGTAATTTCGATAATACAGACAGCCCGATCTTGGCTATCTAAAATGACATCGAAGGTTCCTTCTTGTGGAAGAGGTTCGTCTTCTAGTGCGTAGAGGTCGTAGACTGAGGCGGTTGCTGTCTTTTCGCCTTTTAAAACCAAATCTGCCAAGGCATCGGCTTCCACTCCAAAAGCCCAGGCATCTATCTCATCTCCAATCGAGGGGTTAATTTGCTTATACGCATTCCACATTTCTTGCGGTGTCATGGGTTGCTCCTTTGTAATTTTTTACTTTCTTCTTTTACACGTTTGAGGTGGTCTGGATGATCAATCTCTAAATTAAAAATCTCTGGAATAGAACTGTAGTGGATAATGCATTTGATACCCATCTGATTCATTTTTTGTATGAAAGAAGGATTCAGATAGCCTGCTACAGAAAAGTCAATCTTTTTTATCCTTGCTTTATCCTGCATATCTCTCAGCATATCTAACATTATTGGACTTTCCATATCATGCCATTGACTGGTTCTCACAGTCGCAAAAACAAAAGAAGTCAAATCATTCATTCCAACTATAATCTTTGAAATACCAGTTTCCAGTATCCTGTCCAAGTCAAAATAAGCTGACGGTAATTCAATCATTGTGCCGATTTTTCCAGTAAAACCATGCTGACGTAATACTCTAATAGCTTGTTTTAATTGGTCGGCATCATTGACAAAAGGAAAAATAACAGACAGATTGGGATTGGTTTGATAAACTTCTGTAACGACATGTGCCTCAGCCTGAAATTCATCAGGACACGCCAGCAAGCGCCTAGTTCCTCTATAACCAAACAAGGGATGATTTTCATCAAAATGCTCTTTAGTCCCCTCTAAACAATTAGCTTCTGTATTTGTTAATTCTGAAAAACGATACCAGACTTCTTCATCTGAGTACAAGGAGCAAATGGTGTCTAGATAATCTTTTACAAATTGCTGACAACTTGATAAGAGAATATTTTGATTGAGCTCTCTCAGTAAGTATTCTCCACGAATCATACCGACGTGGTGCAATAACTGAGGATAAACTTTTTCGTCAAGTTTTTCGCCACTAAGGACAAGTTGGTTTCTCATCATTCACCTTCCAATTCATGTAAGAAGTCTTGTCCAGCTCTGGAAATCCTAATAATTCAGACTTGACCTTCAAGACTAATGGTGACGCATTTGCTTCTGTGATTTTTTGAATATCCATCCAAATATAACCAAGTGAATCATTCCCACCATCAGGCACAGCTTCCGAAATCGTAACTTGAGGTACAATCTCATTCATTTCAACATCATACAAGGCCATGATATGGTGAACCATAAAATTTTTTAACTCTTCCCTGACGAAAACATCGTAGATTCGAGGATTAGAGTAGCTTCTAACAGTATATCCCGTCTCTTCCATAACTTCTCTAATCAGCGTTTCCGTCAATCCTTCCCCAAGTTGCTGACTACCACCGGGTAAATCATAACGATGTTGATAAGGGCCTCTCGTTTTTTCAATGCAGAGTAACTTCCCATTTTCAAAGCAAACAGCATAGACTCCAAAGTGTTTTTTGATTTCCATCCAACTCCTCCTACTTCAAAGACCAACCACCATCAATGGTCAGGATTTGTCCTTGCATGGCGCTCGCTTTTTCACTTGCTAAGAAAAGGCTAATTTCTGCTACTTCCTCTGGCTCAATCCAGCGCTTGATTGGCGTTTCACTAGCCACCCAGTCAGCCAATCCACCTGGTTCAAAGTCGGAAGCGGTCATAGCTGTCTTAACAGCTCCTGGAGCAATCCCAAAGACCTGAATACCAGCCTCAGCATAGTCTAGAGCCAACTGCTTGGTAAAGCCAGCTAAGGCGTGCTTAGACGAGGTATAGGCGTGACCACCTCCGCCAGCTAGACTTGAAGCAATCGAACACATATTGATAATGATCCCTTTTTTATTCTCTAGCATTTGCGTCAAATAATAGCGAGTCAACTCAACAGGAGTCACATAGTTGATTTCAAAAATCTCTTGAATTTCCTGGGCTGATTGTTCCAACAGTGGTTTGTATTCATCCAAAACTCCAGCAGTATTGCACAAAACATCCACATAAGGACACCAGTCAAAAATAGGCTCCAAGTCCAAGGTCAAATCTCTCTGTAAAAAATGAAAATCACCCTCTAAGAGTGGATTTTCACCTTGGTCCACACCATAAACTTGATAACCCTTCTCTAAAAAGAGTCGAGCTTGAGCAAGTCCGATACCTGAACTCACTCCCGTAATCAATACACGTCTAGTCATGCACTTCTACCCAATCTGTCGCCAAAACATCACAAGGTGTCGGACTCCACATGGAAAAACCTTCTCCCTCCCCAGACACGTTGATTAGGAAATAGGGCGTCACTTCAAGTGCAATCCCGTTTTGCTCGATAGTGTCAAAAAGTTGGACATAGTTTTCTGCCCCTCCCCAACCAGCGCGTACATATTTTTTCTTGGCCTTTAATCCAGGCAGGATCTCTTCAAATGTCATGATGTTCTCCTTTAATGCTAAATTCTTCATTTAATTATAACAAAAAACCGTTTTCCAACGGCTTTTTGACTGTGATTTATTTAAATCTGCTTCTACTTACGGCAAATTATTCCCTGCTGCAAGATAAATTTCATACCATTCTTTTCTTGTTAAGCTAAAGTTTGCCGCTTGGCTAACTTCTCTCAAATGCTTAGGATTTGTTGTACCTACGACTGCCTGCATTTTTGCTGGATAACGCAATATCCAAGAAATGGCAATAGTTGAAGGGGTTACTCCATATTTAAAAGCTAGACGATCAAGTACTTGATTCAAAGCTTGAAATTTCTCATTACCAACAAAGTTCCCTTTAAAATACCCGAATTGTAAGACAGACCATGCTTGAATGACCACATCGTGTAATTTGCAATATTCAAAAACGCTGCCATCTCGCATAGTTGCTTGACTATCTTCCATATTAACATGAAAACCTGATTCGAATCCTGGAGTAAAAGCCGCACTCAATTGTAGCTGATTAACAGCTAACGGCTGCTTGACATCTTTTTTAAGCAACTCCATCATCATAGGATTTTGATTAGAAACTCCAAAATCTCGGACCTTACCTTGTTTATAAAGAAGATCAAAGGCTTCTGCTACTTGGTCAGATTCCATCAAAGCATCTGGTCGATGAAGAAGCAAGCTATCTAGATGATCAATCTTCAATCTTTGCAAAATTCCGTCGACTGATTTTATAATATAGTCCTTAGAAAAATCAAAATAGGTAAATTCTTCAATGCGAATGCCACATTTGGACTGAATCCACATCTTTTCTCTTAAATCTGGACGATTTTTTAGGACAATACCTAACAGTTCTTCACAACGACCACGACCATAAATATCAGCCAAGTCAAAAGCATTGATTCCAACAGAAAGTGCTGTTTCCACAAGCTCTTCAACTTCTTTTACAGACTTATCTTTTATTCTCATCATTCCGAGAACAATTTCTGATAATTCTTTGTCATCTTGACCAAGAGTTATGTATCTCATCAAATTTTTCTCCTTCAATTCTAAATTCTTCATTTAATTATAACAAAAAACCGTTTTCCAACGGCTTTTTGACTGTATATCTACTAAATTCATCCTACCACTGCAATCCGGCTTCTCTGATTTCTTTCTTGGAAGCAAATTTACCATTTGGTCTGTGCCATCTTCCGTTTTTATCTCTAAAGTAGCCACCTGAATTTGTTGATTGCGAGTTTGATTCCTGGCTTTCTTCCTGTTCTTGTGCGGCTTGACGAGCTTTTTCCTGCTCTTCTTCTTTTGCTTTCTTTTCAGCTGCTTCTTTTTCTTCAGCCTCTTTCTTGGCTTTTTCCTCAGCTTCCTTCTTAGCCTTTTCTTCAGCTTCTTTTTTAGCTTTTTCTTCTTTGTTTTCAACTGTATTTTTAGCCGTACCGTCCAAGTAATTGATTTCAGCATTAGCTGAAACATTGTCTAAAACGACATGCGTCACTGAATACTGATCAACCTTTTCTTTACTACCACCCAACTTGATCTCCAAGAGTTTGCCATTTTCATCTATTCCCACATACTGCAATTCAATTTGTCTCGGAATTAATTCATCTTTCTGATAGATTGGGGTTACCTTGTAGTCAAGATAGTAGTTCGGATGATTGGCCAACCAAGAGTCCAATCGATTTTCATAATAAAGCATGCTACTTTGGTTTTGGTCATCTGTTCCAGAATAATTTCCAGCATTTAGCCAGTTAGTCATTGGAACCAGATTCCTCTTTTCATCGTTTAATCCACTAAACTGGTACCCAATCAAATGACCTCGATTCATCAACCAAGCCTTTTTAGAGCCATCTCCATAATAAAAATTATAGTTGTGCCAACCAACTGGTTTATAACTTATCTTAGGCTCTCTCTTCTCAGTTGGCTCATCGCTGTCCTTAAGTTGAATATGAGCACCCGTTGCGCGTGATTTAGAATCCAATTCCCCAAGTTCTAGTTGTTTCTCATTTTTAAAAGGCAAGAGTCCAGCTTCTTTAAACAACTTTTCATCGAACTTGGCTTGCTTCTGTTCAATTTTTTCTTCTGGAACCTTTGATTCCGCCTTATGTCCTGAACAAGCAACTAATGTTGTGATTGAAAGCAAGGCAATTGAGAAGGATAGTAACTTTTTCATAAAATTCTCCTTTTTATATAATAATTATATTAATATCTCCTATTACATTTTACTATCATTTTGTTAATTGTTCAAGAATAAAGAGAATGTTATTATACTTTTTCTCCTCCAATGTTTAAAACAAAAACGATAACCACTTTTCAGTAGTTACCGCTGATTTCTTTTGATTAGTCTTTCCAACCAAGTTTGCTGTTGATAGTCATCATGATGCTGGCAATCTTCTCACCCCAGTATGGATCAGAAGCATAGCGAACATTCATTCCGGTTGCTTTATTTCCAAGGTGGTCTCTGCCATAGTCAATGTAATTCTCACGGATCCACTTGGCCGCTCCGAGAATTCCTTTGTCCACATTATCAAAGCTCTTGGCTGAGAGATATGGGCTAGTATCATAAGCAGCAATACCAAAGAAGTTGTTCTTATCTCTGGCAATTTGACTGCGTCCCCAAGCACTTTCAAGGGCACTATGTGCCATCAAGTAAAGGGCATTGACACCGTAGCGTTCCTCAGCTTCTTTGAAAGTCGCTCCTTTACCTGCAAGAGGACTATCCTGCAAGTTCATCATCGAATACAGTTTATCCAACTCAGCTGCACTATAATTACTTGGCTCTCTCAAGTTTTTATAGAGGAAAGGATTTTTAATGGTAAAGCCATCAAAATGCTCTCCATCAGTTGAGTAGTACTTCTTGCCAATAACCATAGCAGAAGTGTGTGGAGCTACTTTGATACTCGTATAAGGAGAGAGTTCATGGTAGAGGAATTTCCCATCACTAGTATAATGAGGGATAAACTCGCTTCCTTCATCTACTGCTGTCAAATCACTTTGATTCATATAGCCAGACAAGCCAGAAATCGAAACTGCAAGTCGACCGCCTTTTCGCGTCGAGCTATCCAGTGAAACAATGCTTCCTTGGTTAATGTAACTTAAGATTTCTCCAGATGCACTATAGACATAGGCAGTGATTGGTTTAACTTTGTAATATTTGGTTTTATCCGCAACATGCCATCTACCAGAAGCATCCAAGGTATGACCATCCACAGTTTCATTTTTTGCCATATAACCGCCTGATTTAAGGTAGTACCATGATTGGTCGGATGAATCGTAGATTAATTCTTTCTCAGCCATCTTTCCATTTGACTTGAGGTAGAACCAATTGTTCTTGTACCATACCCACTCACTCGCAGCCATATAACCACCAGATTTGAGATAGTAGTAACCATTATCCCAGAGCCATTCTTTATTGGCATAATTTCCATCAGAGTTAATATAGAACCAAGAGTTATAATTCTTGTCAAAGAGCCACCCTTTGCCAGCTTTTGCTCCACTGCTCGTCACATAACTGCGATCAATCCAAGTTTCCGTAGAGAGGTAGCCGCCTGATTTGAAATGGTAATCCTTGCCTTTGATGGTTTGCCAACCTTTTTCAGCATAGGTTCCGTCAGCTTTCAAGTAAAACCAAGAGTTATAATTCTTGTCAAAGAGCCATTCCGATTTCAGTTTGGCTCCACTTTTAGCAACATAGAAGCGATCAATCCAGCGCTCGGTAGAAAGATAGCCGCCTGATTTGAAATGGTAATCTTTTTCTTTGATCGTTTCCCAGCCTTTTTCGGCATAGGTTCCGTCAGCTTTCAAGTAAAACCAAGCATCATAATTCTTATCAAAGAGCCATTCCGATTTCAATTTAGCTCCACTCTTCGCAACATAGAAGCGATCAATCCAACGTTCAGTAGATAGATAACCGCCTGATTTAAAATGGTAGTCCTTCCCATCTATGGTTAACCAGCCATTTTCAGCATAGGTACCATCTTGTTGAAGGTAGAACCAACTGCTATAGTTGTCATCATAAATCCAGGCTTGTTTAACCTTATTACCATTTTCTGATATATAGTTCTTACCAAGCCAAGCATTTTTCAGCATTTTACCCTGTGAATTGATGTAGTACTGGTTCTCCCCTTGAGTGATCCACTCATCTTTGGCCATTTTCCCGTCTTCTTTAAGGTAATATTTTTCCTGACCTTGTTGAATCCATTCGTTTTGCGCTTTCTGACCATCAGACTTGAGATAATACCAGGATTCTTGTTCCTGATTAAATACCCACTGTTCCTTGGCTTTAGCACCACTTTCAGTCACATAGTACTGGCCAACCCACGTTTTTGTGGCTAATTTTCCGGTCTCGTTAAAATAGTAATCCTTACCAGCAACAGTCAGCCAGCCGTTCTCAGCACGATTTCCATCAGCTGTTAAATAAAACCAGGCCTGTTGCGTTTGGTCATAGATCCATTGGTTGGTTGCTGGTTTCCCGTCTGCTTTGAGGTAGGTCTTTCCTTGCCAAGAACCCTCTTCTGCTTTTGCTGTCTCCACTACAGTAAAAAAACACCCCAATAAGCCAGCACTTACTAGGGCCACTTTCCATCGTTTCATTTAAATGCTCCAATAACGTTTTCTAAACCCTATTGTAACATAGTTAATCGACGGAAATATTACAAATTGATGAAGATTCTATTTCTTGTTGGCGATAAGGAGGACCTAGCTTATCTCAGACTGGCTTTGACTTCCTGACGGAGATCTTCCAAACTGCTAATGCCATACTTATCCATGACTTTTGGTAGATGTTCGATGATATCAGGACAGGCATAAGGATTGGTAAAGTTGGCTGTTCCAACTCCTATGGCAGATGCCCCAGCCAGATACATTTCTAGCGCTGCTTCAGCCGAATCCACTCCTCCCATTCCAATGATGGGAAGGTCGGTTGTTTGGGCGACTTGACGAATGAGTTTGAGGGCGACCGGAAAAACTGCTGGGCCTGACATTCCACCTGTACCATTGGCTAGGATTGGTTTTCTAGTTTTGAGGTCAAAGCGCATACCGACTAGAGTATTGATCATGGTTAGGCCACTTGCTCCTGCATCTTCTGCAGCTTTGGCGATGGTGACAACATCCGTTACACTAGGGGTTAACTTGACATAAACTGGCACATCAGAGGCTTCCACAGCTGCCTTTACCACTTCATAAGCTAGATCAGGATCTTGCCCAATCAAAAGTCCATGATTGCCATGATCCACATTCGGACAAGAGATATTGAGCTCGATAGCTTTTACATTGGCTGCCTTGGAAATCCCCTGAGAAACGGCAGCGTACTCTTGTTTTGAAAAGCCTGCTACATTGGCAATGATAGGAAGTGTTGGATATTCTCTTTCCAACCAAGGCAACTTTTCAGCTAAAACAGCTTCTAAACCAGGATTTTGCAGACCGATTGCATTGAGCATACCGGCAGGTGTCTCTGCAACTCTGGGAGTTGGATTCCCAAAACGCGGTTCAAGTGTCGTTGCCTTGATCATAATAGAGCCCAAAAGGTCTAAATCATAGTACTTGGCATACTCTTGGCCGAAACCAAAACAGCCTGATGCTGGAATGATGGGATTTTTCAAATCCAAGCCCGGTAGAGAAACTTGTAAACGTTTGTTAGTCATGACTTTCTCCTTATAATACAACTGTTCCTGTGCGAAAAACAGGGCCATCTTCACAGACGCGTTGGCTGACGGTCTCACTATCTGGCACTTTTAGAACGCAGGCATAGCAAGCTCCCATCCCACAAGCCATACGAGATTCTAGAGATAGATAGGCTCTTGGATGATCATAAAAGGTTTGATTGATATACTTCATCATTCCCGGAGCACCACATGAGTAAACCGCATCAAATTGACTGTCTAAATCATTGATAACAACAGAAACATTTCCCTTGATGCCATAAGAACCATCATCTGTCGTTACAAAGACCTGACCATATCGGGCCAATTCGGTTTCGAGAATAACAGCATCCTTAGTCGCAAAACCGAGGACTGTCACTACTGTCACCCCACGCACATGCAATTCCTTGGCTACTTCTAGCAAGGGTGGAACACCAATCCCACCACCAACGAGGAGGACTTGACTCTGGTCGTCTAGGTCAGACAAGTCAAAACCATTTCCCTGAGGTCCCATCACATCAAGAGTATCTCCCTGACTTAAGGTTGAAAAAATAGCTGTCCCAGCCCCCTCAATCCGATAAATAAGGTGACACTGCTTGTTTGCTTTGTCAATAGACGAAATTGAAATAGGGCGGCGCAAGAGATGGGCGTCATCAGGCACACGCAGATGAAGAAATTGGCCGGCTCGCATGGCTTCAACCATCTCCCCTTCTAGGACTAATTCAAAGATTGCTGGCGCAATTTCCTCTTGTGCGACCACCTTCATGGTTTCCAAACGAATGGCACCCAAACGCTTCTTACATGTGGGATTCATGACTTTTCCTCCTTAAATTTAAGGGGACCAGATAAAGAAAAGGCCTTGCTAATGCAAGGCCTCAGTTGGGTTAGGCTAGAACTCATGCGCACACTTAAAAAGTCTCCACAGAGAGTCCCCTTATCCCTTTTATCTGACACCTTGTGAGTCTCTCTGGACTCCCCTTAAAGGTTAAATTTGTATTAGTATACTCTTTCAAAGAAAAAAAGTCAAGTAGAAAACGAACATTCTACTTGACTTCACTGGATTATTTTTCACGAATGACTTCGACCTTGTAGCCATCCGGATCCTTGACAAAGTAATAGTTTGGTTGAGTTCCTGGAAGTCCATTAGGAGCTGTCACCTCATAGCCTTTAGCGCTATGTTCTTGATGTAGGGCCTCAAGATCAGGTGTGCTGAGAGCGATATGGGCGAAGCCATCTCCTACCACATAAGGACCGTGATCGTAGTTATAGGTCAATTCCAACTCGTAGTCATCACCCTCAAGTCCTAGATAGACAATAGTGAAAGTATGATCTGGAAAATCTCTGCGACGTAATTCTTTAAATCCAAAAGCATCTTGATAAAAAGCAATCGATTTTTCAAGGTTTTCTACTCGCAAGCAAGTGTGTAGCATTTTTGAAGCCATTTTCATTACCTCTTTCGTTTTAATAGTTCTATTATACCCTTATTCAGGAAAATTTACTAGAAACTTGAACTAGAGTCCCCTTCTCTAAGCTTTCATTCTAAGCAGCACTTTTACGATTTTCCTTGCGTATATTGCGAATAAGGAAAAGCATGATCAGGACAAAGAGTCCCTCGAGGAAGTAGAAAGCAAATTCGCTGTTCATGATTAGTAAGTCTTTGTAATGATAGTTATTACCGAAAACTGAATTTGGTGCAAATAGGATTCGCAACAGTCTTCTTAGGAAAATAAAGATCTGCAAGCCATAAATCATAAAGACCTTCTTCACACCAATCATGAAACCTTGTTCCTTTGTAAAATAAGACAAAGCAATTCCATTTAACAAGAGAATAACCGTTATGGCCAGAGTTTCATTTCGTAGAATAGTTGGATCAAAGATGTCTAAACGGCTGTGAATGTAAGGCAACGTTTGAAAGAGTAAGATTCCCAAGATTGCTGGTATGAAAATTTTCTTCAGAGATGGTGGAAATCCAGGACTAAATCTTGTAAAAGATAAGCAAATCACAAGGATTGCAAAAATATGGAAGTAAGCTATGGCAACTCCTGAAATAGTCTGGCTTTGATTTACCAAAGCAGAAAGAAAACCAGCAGAAAGAAAGATACCAACAGGAATCAGCTTCTCCAAAGAATAATCCCACTTCAGCCCCTGACTCACTTGAAAACCATCGATGAAGCTGAAAAATGTAATGAACATAAGGGCACCAATGAGACCAAATGGTAAGGATGGAATGACGAGGGTTAATAACAAGATTAGTAGGAACCATGGATGAGGACTGTAGTAGAATTTTCGTTTTTCTCCCCTAGCAGTCACTCCCTCCTCAATCGGTGTTTTCCTCAATTTTAGCATATAGACGTAAAAGAGTGAAAACATACCCGCATGAACCCATGAATTATAACCAGGTCGCTCTATAATACTGAGTAGCAAACTCACAATCGTAAAGAGACCAGAGAAAATCTGAAGAAACTTATTTTTAAAGACCTGTCTTTTTTTCCAATCCAAATAAGAGAGCTTGGCCTTTGGATGACTAAGTTCATAAGCATAAACTGTCATCTCTTCTAGTTTCTGGTCTGTCTCCTCCGTCATCATTTGGGGAGCCATTTTAGAAGTAGGAAAAGGAGATAAAACATATCTCAGGAGCTCGCCGTCTGTAAACCGATGGTACTCCTTATAGATCTGTTGAAGTAAAATCGTTAGAATACGTGGTCTTCCTTTAAAGTAGCTTCTCCACTTCTCCCAATCATTGATATCTTCATCGCTCTTAGTAAGCTTATCTATATAAAGATAACCTTCATTGTACCAGTAATCAAAATTTTCTTTTTTGTTAAGTGCATACTCCTCTACCACTGAAGGATAGGAATGGATACTCTTCCAGAAATGGAGTTTTTTCAGGTAAGGATTTGATTCCTCATCACTGTAACGCTCCACAAATTGGAGAACGAGAGCTAACACTTTCGCATTGGTTAAAGGATAGACGTCCACCTTTTCTAACAAATCAAGTAGGAGCGTGTGATCTTTGACTGATTCAAAAAGATATTGCCAATCACGTAACAGTTTATACTCGTCTTGATACCGAGCATGAAGCAACTCATAAAAGGCTACCTCAACTTCATCTGGATTATCTAGAGAGTAGTGACTAAAGTCAACATTTTCTCCCAGCTCCCCTTTTACTTCGTCTAAGTAATCAGCCAAGTCATTCAAGAGTGGATAATCCTCTTCAAATATGACTTGTCGGTTTTTTTCCAGGATATAGGTTAAAACGGGCACACTCTTGATTATTTGACGATTCTGATTTACTTGATCTAAGACCATAAAGGCCAAATAAGGGTGCTTGAAAAACTCTATCCAGGAGCTCAATTGATTTGCTTTGTTAAAATCTTGGAGAATTTCTTGGCAAAGTTGATAAGAATAATAGAATTCTTCAGTGGCTTCATGTGCGCTTTCAAGCGAACTGCCTTCCTCTTCTGCTATAGCTCTTTTAACTTTCCAATACTTCAATTTATAGTAATAGCCCCAGTGTCGGAAGTCAGGTATATAATCTTCCAGCAAGGGAATGAGGATAGAGAATTGCTCTGGTTTATTAAAAATATAAACATCCATTTCCTCTAAAACGGATTGAACAATGTCCATATCATACTGATACTGATGAAAGAACTGACGCCATAGATGCTCTTGTTCCTCTTGGTTATAACCGTCATTTCCAACAATACTTTCAATCGCATTTCGAATCAGATAAGTTTCTTCATTATAACCACTAAAGTCAAGAGTAGACCTTGTTATTCCTTCTTGCCCTTGGTTCTCTTCGTCACCAAACGTTTCAAAGTTGAGGGTATTCTTAGCTCTTTCTTCAGAATCTCCATTTAGCTGAACTTCCTCATCATAGTCACTAAAGTCAAGGGTGGACTTTTGCTCATCCTCTTCCGCTTTAAAGGTTTCAAAGTTAAAGGAAATGCTTGTTTTATCAGTTGATTGCTGATAATCACTAAAATCAAGACTAGATTTTTCAGACTCTTCGTTCTCAGTCTTCGTTTCTTCAGTCAAGTTTTCAAAGTTGAGACTAGAGTTAGGCTTTCCATTCGCCTCTTCTTCAAGTTCAGTAGCTTCTTGAGAGTCACTCGCTTTTCTTAGACTATTTTCTGGTCTTGTATTTCTAGATCTCGCATAAGTCAAGGCTTTTTGATAAGCTTCAACAATTTCTTGGTAAATTTCTGGTTGGTCTTCTGGGTGATAGAGCCTAACCAGTTCAGCATAACGCCTTCTAATAAGCTTGACGTCAGTCGTTGGCTCTATCCCTAAAGTTTCCCATATATTCATAAGGTCTCCTCTTTTACAGTCCTCGCTCTAGGAAGTCTAGATAGTTTGAAAATGATTGATAGAGTTTTGGCAAATGATACATAGATGCTTGGCTGACCTCTTCTTCAAATCGTCTAGTTTCAGCCATTAGCTCATCTCTTCTTCTCCCCAAGAGCATACTGTACACGCGATTCGCTTTTTCAATCAAGAAGCGATAAACCTCTGTTTCTTGAGCATTGATCTTATAGCGAGTCAACTCTGCTTGCTTAGCCTTGATTTCCTTTTCTGTCAGAGTAACACTATCTTGGAGAATAACATGACTAAAGACTTCCTGTGTGGAATCAATTTTCACTTCGACATCCAAAATTCCATTTAAATCATAGGTGAATCGAACTGTGAAACTTTCATTTACTCGAGTATTAACAGGGATGGGAACTTCTAATTCACCTAAGAACAGGTTTTGCGATGCCTTCATCATCTCACCTTGATAGACCTTTATCTTGACTTGGCTCTGTCCCAATTCAGCCGTATAGTACTGTTCGATGCGTGAAGCAGGTAGGGTAGAATTTCGCTCAATAATCGGCGAAAAACGGTCTCCAACTATCTCAATCCCCAGTGTAAAAGGGCAAATATCAGATAGTAATAAATCTCGTATCTCACCCTGCCGTTCTTTTATTCCTGCTAAAAGGGCACAACCTCTCGCAATCATCCGATCGGGATCATCCGATACCTGCACCATTTGATTGATACAGTAGGATAAAAAGTCTTGAACCAAGCGGAGTTTCGAAGTCCCCCCAACAAGAACAAAGTTATCAGATGATACATAGCTATAGCGCGCATCCATCAAGGCACGATCCAAAACGGCCTTAACACGGGCTAGCAGAGGTTGACAAAGCTCATAAAAGCGTTGGTAGCTCAAGTCTAAAGTGTATTCCTGTTCTTGGTCCAGAACCGTCATCTTCACTTCTTCTTTATCATTGAGTTCTAGCTTTGTCTTTTCAGCCTGTACCAGAATTTTGCTATAAAATTCTCGGGAAATCGTATCCTTGGTTAATTGATTGGAGACTAAAAATTCCTCAGCAATAGCCGCAGTAAAGTCTTCTCCTCCCAAACGATTGTCCCCTGCGATCGACACGATTTCGACGATATTATCAAAAAGCTCCACAACTGAAATGTCTAGAGTTCCACCACCAAAATCGACTACAATAAAAGATTGATCTTCTTGGTTTACCATAGATCTTTTAGCAAGAGCTGCTGCGGAAGGTTCATTGATAATCCGATCAATCTGAACACCTGCAAATTTCCCTGCTAGTTTGGTCGCATAACGTTGAGCATCATTGAAATAGGCTGGAACACTAACAATCACTTCCTCGACCTTTTCTCCAAGATAGGTCTCTGCATCGTCTACCAACTTTCGAATGATAAAAGAGCTTAATTCTTCAGCCTTATATGCTCGATTTCCTAGTGTCAATTCATGCTTAGTCCCCATAAAACGCTTGAACTGAGAAACCGTCTTATCTGGGTGGGTCACCAAGCGTTCCTTGGCAATTTTTCCAACTATAATCTCATCATTGTCATCTAAAGCCACAACAGAAGGAGTCAAATACTCACCAAAAGCATTGGGAATCAACTTGACCTGGCCATCTTGGTATACCCCTACTAAAGAATTAGTCGTTCCTAAATCAATACCTACTATCATCTTCTTCAAACTCCAAATCTTTTTTAGATATTTCTATTATACAAGAAATATCCTATTTTCTTTGAAAAAATCTGTTATTTACTCTCTAAAATAGAAAATCATTTATGGAAAATAAAAAAGTTTCACCCTACTCTTGCGGTAAAAACCACGAGAGTAAGAATGAAACAGTTTATCATTATTTACCAAGTTTTGCTTTAGCTGCATCTGCAAGAGCTGTGAAAGCTGCTGCATCGTTAACAGCCAAGTCAGCAAGCATTTTACGGTTAACTTCGATTTCAGCCAATTTCAAACCATGCATCAATTGTGAGTAAGAAAGTCCGTTCAAACGAGCTGCCGCATTGATACGAGTGATCCACAATTTACGGAAGTCACGTTTTTTCTGACGACGGTCACGGTATGCATAGTAGTAAGAGTTCATTACTTGTTCTTTTGCAGTACGGAACAAGATGTGTTTAGCTCCATAGTAACCTTTTGCTAATTTAAGAATACGTTTACGACGTTTGCGTGATACAACGCCACCTTTAACACGTGCCATGTTTTATTTCCTCCAAATATTTCCTAGAATTGTTTACTTACTGTTAGGCTATTATTTCAAGCGAGTAAGCATTGCTTTGATACGTTTGAAATCTCCTGAATGCACCATAGATGCTTTACGAAGATGACGACGTTGTTTCTTAGTTTTTCCGTGGAAACGGTGAGAAGTGTAAGCACGGAAACGTTTAAGTCCACCAGAACCTGTACGTTTGAAACGTTTAGCTGATGCGCGGTGTGTTTTTTGTTTTGGCATGAT
>CABTWF010000022.1:0-32083 GCA_902488495.1 uncultured Streptococcus sp.
ACTAGGAAGCTAGCCGCAGGTTGCTCAAAGCACTGCTTTGAGGTTGTAGATAGAACTGACGAGGTCAGTAACATATATACGGCAAGGCAAAGCTGACGTGGTTTGAATTTGATTTTCGAAGAGTATCAATCTATTTCTAGGAGGATGAGATATGGTTTCTACCATTGGTATCGTTAGTTTGTCTAGCGGTGTTATCGGAGAGGATTTTGTCAAACACGAAGTCGACTTGGGTCTCCAACGTCTCAAGGATTTGGGACTCAATCCTATCTTTTTGCCCCATTCGCTAAAAGGTTTAGACTTTATCAAGGACCATCCTGAAGCACGTGCAGAGGATTTGATGCAGGCCTTTTCGGATGATAGCATCGACATGATCCTATGCGCCATTGGTGGGGATGATACCTATCGCTTGCTACCCTACCTTTTTGAAAATGACCAACTCCAAAAGGTTATCAAGTCAAAGATTTTTCTTGGCTTCTCGGATACCACTATGAACCACCTTATGTTGCACAAACTAGGGGTCAAGACTTTTTATGGCCAATCCTTTCTAGCAGACATTTGTGAATTGGACAAGGAGATGTTATCCTATAGCTTTCACTACTTTAAGGAACTGATTGAGACTGGGAGAATCTCAGAAATCCGCCCTAGTGACGTTTGGTATGAGGAACGGACTGATTTTAGTCCCAAGGCTCTGGGAACAGCTCGTGTCAGTCATACAAATACTGGTTTTGACTTGTTGCAAGGAAGTGCTCAGTTTGAGGGAGAAATTCTCGGCGGTTGTCTTGAATCTCTCTATGATATCTTTGACAACTCTCGATACGCAGACAGCACGGACCTCTGCCAAGAGTACCGACTCTTCCCTGACTTATGTGACTGGGAAGGAAAGATTCTCTTGCTAGAAACAAGCGAAGAAAAGCCTGAACCTGATGATTTCAAAAAAATGTTGCGGACTTTAAAGGACACGGGGATATTTGGGGTTATCAGTGGACTCTTGGTCGGAAAGCCAATGGATGAAACCTTCTATGACGACTATAAGGAAGCACTATTGGATATCATTGATAACAATATCCCGATTGTCTATAATCTGAATGTCGGTCACGCAACTCCAAGAGCCATTGTGCCCTTTGGCGTTCACGCTTATGTGGATACACAGAAGCAAGTCATTCGCTTTGACTATAACAAAAAATAAACAATTTCTCCATTTTTGTGCTTTGGTATTGATTTTCGTTACAATTTGTGTCTGAATTTATTGCATTTTGCTTATTTCTATGATATCTTTTTAAAGGAGGTGTATATGACTAAACAAAAAATAAATCAAATTGTCGGTTCAATTGGAGCCTTTATCGGGATTGTTGTATTTATCGCCTACATCCCACAAATTTTTGCCAATTTACAAGGCAACAAAGCTCAACCATTCCAGCCTTTATCCGCAGCAGTATCTTGTTTAATTTGGGTTATTTACGGATGGACAAAAGAGCCTAAGAAGGATTGGATACTAATTATTCCAAACTCAGCTGGCGTTGTCTTAGGTGGACTGACATTTCTTACTGCACTATAAAAGTTACTATCATATAATCAAAAAGCTGAGAAAATTTTCTCAGCTTTTTCTATTTTCTCAGATAGTTAGACGCTTGGACTCACTAATTTCCGTTTTTCCACTCACAATCATTCTCATGGTCATTAACCAGACCTGCAGCCTGAAGAAAAGATAAAACGGCAACTGGGCCTGTGAACTTGAAATCCCGTTTTTTGAGATCTTTGGCTAATTTTTCAGATAAGGCTGTTTTAGCAGGTGCTAGGTGATAGTCAGGAACATCATTGATGATGGTTTGTCCATCGACATAAGACCAGAGATAGGCATCAAAGGAGCCGTAGGTTTCCTGGACTTGTAAAAATGCTTGGGCGTTGGTACGCGTCGCAAAGAGCTTGGCACGATTTCGGATGATGGCTGGATTCTCTAACAAGGCTTCCAACTCCCCATCTGTCATTTCCGCGACCGCTTGAATTTGATAGCCATGAAATGCTTCTCGGAATCCTTGGCGTTTGTTTAGTACCGTTTCCCAAGATAGACCCGACTGGTAAGTTTCCAAACAAAGCAACTCAAAAAGAGCACGGTCATCATGAAGGGGTTGGCCCCACTCTTCATCATGATAGGTCACATATAAAGGGTTGTTCATTTTAACCCAACCACAGCGTTTTGTCATAAAAATCTCCTATTTTACCAACATCTTAAGGGCCGACTTGATATAGTTCTCAGCTGTATCCGTCGTTCCTTCAAAGAATTTCTTGATTTTCTTGAGTTCGGTTGCCTTGTAGCCCAGTGCCAACATGGCCTCCATAGCTTCTTCCAGTTCTTGGTTTTCAGAGCTGGTTTGCACTGCCACCTTGGCAGGAAGGTCATCACTAGCCACGACTACCTTGCCTTCCAAGTCCAGCACCATCTGCTGGGCTGTTTTCTTGCCAATTTTAGGGAACTTAGTCAAGTAGGTGATGTTCTTGCTCTCAATCGCTTGAACTAGGCCAGCATTGTCATCCGCAGCGATAATAGCAAGAGCTGACACCGGACCAATCCCTGAGACCGAAATTAGACTGAGAAAGAGTTTCTTCTCATCTTCTGAGCGAAAACCGTAGAGCAGATGAGCATCCTCTCGAACAACTTGATGCACATAAATCTGAGCTTCTTGGTTAACTTGACCTGAATAGGCATAGGGATTGGCTACATGCAAGATATAACCGATACCATTCGCCTCTAGGACAATGTATTTAGCAGTGATTTTGGTAATGATTCCTTTTAGATATTCGTACATAGTTTTTTCTCCATTATTTTGCCTATCTAGTATACCATATTTCCCCAAGACAGACTGCAACAAAAGATGCAACCTCTGGTTGACAAATAGTACAGGAGATTGTATTCTCATTATAAGTAAAAATTGTTAGGATAGAAGTAGAAATAGGAGGATAGAATGATGAAACTCGCAGAAAAACTGTTTGAACTCAGAAAGAAAAAAGGTTGGTCCCAGGAAAAGCTAGCAGAACAAATCAATGTTTCTCGGCAAAGCATCTCAAAATGGGAGTCTGGTCAAGTCCTTCCAGAAATCGAAAAAATCATTGAATTAAGCAAGATTTTCCAAGTAACAACTGACTATCTACTACTGGATGAAAACTCTGAAAAAGGTTCCACAGCAGTGATCTTGGAGGAAAACAAGGACAAATACTATAAAGAGGTTAAATCCTTTGGTATCTGGCAAGTGATTTATATTTTCGTCTTGGCTCTGGCTATCTATCTCTTTTTAGCCTGTTCTAGTTTCCCAGCTGAATTCACCGCCTGGATTTGGCTGACCTTCGTTCTCTTAATCGCTTCAGCGATTGCTATCAACAAGGCTCTCAAAACCAAACAATGTTATCTTGATAAGGTGATTGGTCCTGCGAATCCTTCAAACCAAGACGATTCTGCGAAATCTTGAATCACCTAGTTCAGTTTTCACAACACTTTTTATAGGACTGGTCTTGTCAAGCAAGTGTAAACTTCGTGTCAAGCTATCCATGTCCAATCAAGTTCCCACTTTGGAAAAACTAAAAAGCCCTGTTCGAAAAGGAACAAAGGCTTTTTGTGTTCTTAATATTTCCCCAACTCTCGTAGGCTCGCATGATTTTCCTGAATGCGTCGGAACATCTTTTCCATATCTGACTTGGTGAAATGCACCAAAACCGGACGTCCGTGGGGACAGTTATAGGGATTGTCACATTGAGAGAGCTGATAAAGGAGCTGTCTGGCTGAGTGGTCATCGATACGATGGTTGGCCTTGATAGACCGCTTGCAGGACATCATGATTGCTAGCTCTGCTCGGTATTTTTTGATAGAAACTTCCTTGGTCAAGAGCAGCATGTCGCACATTTCATAGATGCCTGACTCAATCTCTTCTTCTGACATCCAAATAGGATGTTCACGCAGTATAAATTGATTTTCTCCGTACTCTGCTAAAAAGACACCCACTTCCTCCAAAAGTGCCATTCTTTCCTTGAGACGAAGAGCATCGTCTGCTGGGAATTCAAAGATGTAGGGCACTAGGAGTTGTTGCTGACTCTGGTCAACATTGCCGATGCTTTCTCGGTATTCCTCGTACTTAACTCGTTCCTGCGCCGCATGTTGGTCTATGATGTAGAGTCCATCTCGCCCTTGGGCAAAGAGATAAGTCCCGTGCATTTGTCCGAAAAACTCCAACTCTGGGAAGCTGGATGCTTCTTCTCGCTCCAGCTTATCATAAGCCTTATCGAGGCTAGCTAGATCTAACTCTGGGTGGTCTAGTTGGTCGTAGTTAGCAGGCTTTCTCTCTGCAAAATGCAGTTTTGCGGGCTTGGTTAGCTGGTCCAAGGTTTCCTTGGCAAACAGGGTTAGGTCCCTACCCTCATCAGTCAATTCTACCTGGTGATCAGCCACCTCAGCTTGACTAGGTTTTGAGAGTTCTGTTTTTTCATAGTAAAGCCTATTTTCTTTGAGTGGGAGAATGGTCTGCTCCACCTTTTGACGATTACGCACGGTCGACTTGGCAAGATTTTCTAAAGCATCAGGAATCAAGGCTTGTTCCTTGAGACTATTTGAAATAGCTTCTGAAACCAGCGCCATCAGTTCTCTTTCCTTAGAAATCCGCACTTCTTGTTTGGTTGGATGGACATTGACATCCGCTAGATAAGGGTCGATATGGATGTGAATGACAGCCAGTGGAAAACGCCCTACCATGAGTTTGCTTCCGTAACCGTCAAGAATAGCGCGATTTAGTAGAAAATTCTTAATATAACGGCCATTGATGAAGAGGCTGATATAGTTGCGATTAGCTCGAGTTAACTCAGGCAGAGACACAAAGCCTGAAATTTCGAAATCTAGATCAGAGTTCTCAATTTCAATCATCTTCTTTGCACTCGCCAAACCATAAATTCCTGCGATGGCTTGTCGCAGTTGACCAGTTCCAGCTGTTCGTGTCATTTCCTTGCCATCACTGATTAAACTAAAAGAAATCTCGGGATGGCCCAAGCCCAGACGGTTGACAATATCAATGATATGAGACAGCTCCGCTTGCTGGCTCTTCATATACTTGAGGCGGGCAGGTGTGTTGAAAAAGAGGTCCTCCACACAAACTTTGGTCCCCACAGGACTAGTCGCTGGGATGACTTCCTCAACTTCTCCCCCACGCGCAACGAGCTTGGTCCCATGACTCGCACCATCCACCGCCGTCAACAAAGTCAAGACACTAACAGAAGCGATAGAGGGCAGGGCTTCACCTCGAAAGCCGAGCGTCCGAATCCGAAAGAGGTCTGCCTGATTTTTTATCTTACTGGTCGCATGGCGACGCAAGGCCAACTCCACCTCATCGTGGGCAATTCCATGACCATTATCAGTGATTTGAATTTTCTTGAGACCAGCTTCCTCAATCTCAATGATAATCTGGCTAGAACCCGCATCAATGGCATTTTCTACCAACTCTTTGACCACACTTGCAGGACGTTCAATGACCTCTCCTGCCGCGATCTGGTTTGCCAACACTTCTGGCAATTCAATAATATGAGACATCTTTCAGCCCCTTTCTGTATCTATTTTCCTAAAAATTGATTAGTGCTATTATACCATATTTCAGATGTTACCAGAAAAAGCAAATACCACATAGACTCCAAATCTCTCCACATAGACAAAAGCTCTTGCCATGGGTCGTAAAATAGTGTTTAATAAAGGTGTACAAGAAGTGATCACAATTTTGTATGAAATATAAGGAGAGAAATTTATGAAAGTAGAACTACAGATTAAGGAGACTTACGAGGAGGAAAAGCTGATTGTCCAAGCCCCTCAGCCGACCGAAAAAGTCCAGAAAGTCATCGAGTTCGCAGAAAATCTTGACCAAAAAGAAACAATCAAAGGAAAGATTGATGATCAGGTTTATCTAATTAAGATTAGTAAGATTCAGCGCTTCTATATCGAGAATCGCAAGGTTCTAGCAGAAACTGCATCTCAGGCCTATACCATTGATTTGCGACTCTATCAGGTTCTTGAAATTCTGCCGACCACTTTTATCCAAATTTCCCAATCTGAAATCGTCAATATCGACTCGATCTCTCATCTCAAGCTCACGCCCAACGGTCTGGTTGAAATTTTCTTAAAAAATGAAAGCTTCACCTACTCTTCACGCCGTTACCTAAAAACCATCAAGGAGAAATTAGAAATATGAAAAAACAAATCTTTCACGATGCAGCAGCTGGTGTACTTATCGGCCTCATCCTCTCTATCCTTTTTTCACTCATTTATGCCCCAAATACCTATGCCCCGCTGAGCCCCGAGTCTCTCATTGGCCAAGCGATGTCTCAACATCAGGTTCACGGTGCTCTAGTCTTGCTCTACTGTATGGTCATCTGGTCAGCTATCGGTGTTCTCTTTAGCTTTGGTGGTCGTTTATTCAGCCGTGACTGGAGCTTGCTCCGTGTCACACTTTCCCATTTCTTCCTCATGCTGGCTGGCTTTGTTCCACTAGCAACTCTGGCTGGTTGGTTCCCCTTCCACTGGACCTTCTATCTCCAGCTCATTCCAGAGTTTGCGATCGTCTACCTTATCATCTGGGTTATTCTCTATAAAAGAGAAGCTAAAAAAGTAGACCACATCAATCAACTCTTGGCTCATAAAAAGTAATAGAGAAAAATCCCACTCACAAACACATGAGTGGGGTCTTTTTTATAACTTTTGTTTGAGCTCGACCAAGACATTCATAGCCTGCATAGGTGTCATATTGTACACATCCAGTTCAGCTAATTCTGCTAGAATAGGATGCTCTGCAGGCGCGTCAAAGAGTGACATCTGTTCCGTAACGGCACTTGTTTGCCTCATCGGAGTTGGGCTTTCTTGTCCCTGACTCTCCAGTTGCGTTAAAATCTTATCCGCTCTTGCTAAAAGTTCTCCTGGTAAGCCAGCGATCTTAGCAACGTGGATACCGTAGGATTTGTCAGCTGGTCCTGGTTCGATCTTATGAAGGAAGGTAACCTGTCCATCCTGCTCCAAGGTTGCCACGTGGACATTGATCAAGTGTTCCAAACTGGACTCCAGACTGGTCAACTCATGGTAGTGGGTCGCAAAGAGGGTTTTGGCTCCGATATGTTCATGAATGTATTCGATGATGGATTGGGCAAGAGCCATCCCGTCATAAGTTGCAGTTCCGCGTCCCAATTCATCAAAGAGAATGAGTGAGTCCTTAGTCGCATGCGAAATGGCATTGTTGGCCTCCATCATCTCCACCATGAAGGTTGATTGACCTGAAACCAAGTCATCTGCTGCTCCGATACGGGTAAAGATAGCATCGAAGATAGGCAAATGGGCGCTTTCTGCCGGCACATACGAGCCTAGCTGGGCCATAATCGCCATCATGGCTAGTTGGCGCATATAGGTGGACTTCCCGCTCATGTTGGGTCCCGTAATCAGTTGAATGCTGGTATCTTCTGACATCTGGATACTGTTTGGAATGTAGGTCTGCGCTCCCATAACCTTTTCGACGACAGCATGACGCCCTTTCTGGATATCGATTTGTGAGTCGTCGCCAAACTCAGGTCGAATCAAATGCTGGGTTTCAGCCACAACTGCGAGACTTTGCAAGACATCAACTGTCGCAATCCCTTGGGCTAGAGCCTGCAAACGTTGGATGTACTTGCTGACTTCCTCACGGATACGCATAAAGATTTCGTACTCTAGGTTGGCTGACTTCTCACGCGCCTCCAGCATATCTCCCTCGATACGGGCCAATTCCTCAGTACCAAAGCGTTCCGAGTTTTTCAGCGTTGCCTTGCGGAAAAAGTGGGCTGGCACATTTCCCAGTTGCGAATTGGTCACATGGAAATAGTAGCCGTCTTTTTTATTGTAGTCAATCTTGAGCGTACTGATACCAGAGTTTTCTCTCTCCTTAGCCTCAATATCAGCAATCCAGCTAGTCCCTTCTCTGAGCACTCGGCGGTATTTATCCAAGGTCTCATCAAATCCCGTCCGGATAATGCCACCTTCCGTAATCACGTGAGGGGCTTCAGGGGCTATCGCTGCGCTAATCAAGCTCTCTAACTCTGGAATGGCATCCAACTGTGCGATGAGATAGGCTAAAGCAGGCTGCTCCATTCCCTCTAAAATCGCTCGAATCCTTGGCACACTAGATAAGGTAGTCGCCAACTGCAAGAGATCCTTGGGATTGGTCTTTCCAAAAGAAACCCGACTAGCCAAGCGTTCGATATCATAAACACCCTTGAGACTGTCCGTTAAATCACTACGCTCAAAGAAATGGTCAAGAAATACCTGCACCACCTCTTGACGCTGGACGATTCGCTCCTTATCAATCAAGGGGCGATGAATCCAAGAACGCAAGAGCCGCATGCCCATAGCCGTCTTGGTCTCATCCAAAAGCCAGAAAAGACTGCCCTGCTTCTTGCCTGAACGGGCATTCTCAACCAGATCCAGACTGGCCTTGGTCGCATAATCCATCTGCAAGAAATCTTTGATTTCATAACGGATAACTGGTTTGAGGTGGTTCAATTCCCGCATCTGGGTCCGATGAACATACTGGAGCAGCTTACTAGCTGCCGCTTGCTCCACAGCTGCCAATCGTGGATCTAGTAAATGAATATCCTCAAAACCTTCTTTCTCATAAGAAAGCACCAAATTCATCTGACAGCTGAAAATTTGTTCTTCTTCCTCAGACAAGTCATAACCCAGCACCACTTCACGAGCCTTGAGGTTACGGATTTCCCCACAAACCAACGTGAAATCCAATAGCCCCGTCACATAAAAGTCACCCGTCACTAGATCCATATAAGCCAGACCAAATTGATTGCCATCACGATCTAAGGCAACCAAGAAATTATTCTGACTATCGGGCTTACTGCTATCGACTACTGTACCAGGTGTGATGACCTGGACCACCTCTCGCTTGACAACACCAACTGCTTGTTTAGGATCTTCCATCTGCTCGGCTATGGCTACCTTATAGCCCTGCTCAATCAGAACATCGATATACTGTTGGGCAGAATGATAGGGGACGCCCGCCATGGGTATCGGATTTTCTGCATTTTTATTCCGACTTGTTAAGGAAATTTCTAAAATTTGTGCTGCATTAATTGCATCTTCATAGAACAACTCGTAAAAATCACCCATTCGAAAAAGCAAAAAAGCATCTGGGTATTGTTTCTTAATATCCACATACTGTTGCATGCCGGGTGATAGCTTTTCTGTTGCCATTTTCCGTCTCTCCTTGCTAAAAATAAGTCTTGAGAGCAACTCCCAAGACCTTATTTATCTTTCATCAAATCTAGCAAACGATCTTCCATCAGCTTGGCAACGTGCTGGTCTCGACAAATAACCAATAAGGTATTAGCACCAGCAACCGTTCCTAAAATCCATTCATCCTTGTTTGCATCTACAATGTTTGCTAAGACTGCAGCTTCCCCAAGTTTAGTATGAAGTACCAAGGTAAACTCTGCTCTTGCAACTCCTTCTAAATGATGAGACAAAAACTCAACTAAATCAATCTTATCTGTCTCATTTGCTAGTACATAATACACCATATCATTTTTCTTAACCTTGGTCAAGCCGATTTCACGCAAATCACGCGACAAAGTCGTTTGTGTCACATAAACATTACGAGCTTCTAAACGATCTTGAATCTCTTTTTGTGTCCCAAGTTTTTCTTCGGTGATCATCTTTTTAATCAATTGATGCCGTTCTCTTTTTCTCATATTATCCTCTTAAGTGAATATTTATAACAACTTTTACATTTATTTTATAACTATATTATACCAAAAAAACTAGATAATTCAAAAAAATTCTTTTCTTTCTCAAAAAATGTAGTAAATTGTGTTAAAATAGTAAAAAAGCCCAAAAGGAGCCCTTATGAATACAAAAGAATTGATTGCTAGCGAGTTGGCTAGCGTCATTGATAGCCTGGATCAAGAGGCTATTTTAAATTTACTGGAAACACCTAAAAACTCAGAGATGGGAGACATCGCCTTCCCTGCCTTTTCTCTAGCAAAGGTCGAGCGTAAAGCTCCGCAAATGATTGCAGCAGATATTGCTGAAAAAATCAATAGTCAAGCCTTTGAAAAGGTTGTCGCTACTGGACCTTACGTCAACTTTTTCCTTGATAAAAGTGCTATTTCGGCTCAAGTGTTGCAAAATGTTATCACTGAAAAAGAACACTATGCTGACCAAACCATTGGCAAGCAAGAAAATGTCGTTATCGATATGTCTAGTCCCAACATCGCTAAACCATTTTCTATCGGTCACCTGCGTTCAACTGTTATCGGAGATAGCTTGTCACATATTTTCCAAAAAATCGGTTATCAAACAGTCAAGGTCAATCATTTGGGAGACTGGGGCAAACAGTTTGGAATGTTGATCGTTGCCTACAAGAAATGGGGAAATGAGGAAGCCGTTAAAGCGCATCCAATCGATGAACTTCTTAAACTCTACGTTCGCATCAATGCTGAAGCTGAAAAAGATCCTAGCTTGGATGAAGAAGCACGCGAATGGTTCCGCAAACTGGAAAATGGAGATGAGGAAGCCCTCGCTCTCTGGCAATGGTTCCGTGATGAAAGTTTAGTGGAATTCAACCGCCTTTACAATGAATTGCAAGTCGAATTTGACAGCTACAACGGAGAAGCCTTCTACAATGATAAGATGGATGCTGTTGTAGACATTCTCGCTGAAAAAGGACTTCTTGTTGAGTCAGAAGGGGCTCAAGTTGTCAATCTTGAGAAATATGGAATTGAACATCCAGCCCTTATCAAAAAATCTGATGGTGCAACTCTCTATATCACACGTGACTTGGCTGCAGCCCTCTACCGTAAAAACGAATACCAATTTGCAAAATCCATCTATGTTGTTGGTCAAGAGCAATCTGCCCACTTCAAACAACTCAAGGCAGTACTACAAGAGATGGGCTACGATTGGAGCCAAGACATTGTCCATGTTCCGTTTGGATTGGTAACAAAAGAAGGGAAAAAACTTTCTACTCGTAAAGGAAATGTCATCTTGCTAGAGCCTACTATTGCTGAGGCTGTTAGTCGTGCCAAGGCCCAAATCGAGGCGAAAAATCCTGAGTTAGAAAATAAAGACCAGGTTGCCCACGCTGTTGGAGTTGGGGCTATCAAGTTCTATGATCTTAAGACCGACCGTACAAATGGATATGACTTCGACCTTGAAGCTATGGTATCCTTTGAAGGAGAAACTGGACCTTACGTTCAATACGCCTACGCTCGTATCCAATCTATCTTGCGCAAAGCCGATTTCAAACCAGATACAGCTGGCAACTACAGCCTGAATGATGTTGAAAGCTGGGAAATTATTAAACTACTCCAAGACTTCCCACGTATTATCAATCGTGCAGCAGATAATTTTGAACCTTCTATCATTGCGAAATTTGCGATTAGTTTGGCTCAAGCATTTAACAAATATTATGCACATACACGTATCCTAGATGAAAGTCCTGAGCGCGACAGTCGTCTGGCCCTCAGCTACGCAACCGCAGTCGTCCTCAAAGAAGCTCTTCGTTTGCTCGGAGTAGAAGCACCGGAGAAGATGTAAATCGCCAAAGTTACTTGATTGCAGAGCAATCGAAGTAACTAACGCCAAATCCTATTCGGACTTTGGCTTGGCGCTTCACTAGTCATGACCCCTAAATATAATCGATTTAGAGGTCATGACGTCGTAACTATGGTGATTTGGCTAGGCGCTTCACTAACTTATCAAACCAAATAACAGCGATTTAGTTGGGTTTAGGTTCTAATCTTTTAAATTACTTGAAAGCAATCTGAAAGATTGAGGCAAAATAACATTTATATTTTGTTCGGCCTTGCAGCTGTTCAATGAAATAATTTATTCACTTTTACTATTTATCACACTGGGAGATTTCCTATGAGCCAATATGCTTATATCCTCGTTGTACTTAGCTTGGTTTTCCTTTTTCTGCTCAATAAGTACGAGAAGGAAAGACTTCAAAGACTCTACCAAGAGCAACTCTTGAAGGATGAGACATTTAGGTCTGACATCAAAGAGAAAATTCACACGACTGAAAATATCAATGATGTCATTGCACATATCAATAAAACTTACCATCTGGGAATGTTGCTCTCAAAAGACGTCACAGATCAATTGAAATAATTAAAATCCGAGAAGCTTTCTTCTCGGATTTTTTAGGCTTACCATATTCTCCTTGGAGAAATTTCATTAATACATGTAAAGTTTTCTGTAATTTTCTATATTTTTTCAAAATGGCCTTGCATTTCTTTTAAGATTTTTGTAGAATAGTAGCTATCTATTCAGATTATTCTGAAAATTCAAAAATAGGAGCGTTTATTATGTCACAAGTTACGTTATCAAACCAGTCAACCTGGGCAAGCAAACTAAAGGCAATGGGGCCAGGAATTCTAATGGCTTCTGCAGCCGTTGGAGGTTCTCATATCGTATCCTCTACTCAAGCTGGTGGTTCTTATGGGTGGTCACTACTCCTCTTGGTTATCTTGGCCAATGTTTTTAAATATCCATTTTTCCGTTTTGGAGCCGAATATACTGCCGACACTGGTAAAACCTTGGTGGAAGGTTATGCCGAAAAAGGAAAACTCTATCTCTGGATTTTCTTTGTCCTCAACGTCTTCTCTGCCATGGTTAATACAGCTGGAGTCGCTATCCTTTGCTCAGCTATCATCGCTAGCGCTTTCCCAATGATTGGTCTTAGCATCACTCAATGGTCCCTTATCCTTGTTGCAGTCATTTGGGCCATGCTACTCTTTGGTGGCTACAAACTATTGGATGGTATGGCAAAATGGATCATGTCTGCTTTGACCATTGCAACAGTTCTTGCAGTTATTATTGCAGCAATTAAACATCCAGAATACAGCTCTGATTTTGTCGAAAAGACACCTTGGCAAATGGCGGCCCTCCCTTTCATCGTTTCCCTCTTAGGATGGATGCCTGCTCCTATTGAGATTTCTGCCATCAATTCACTCTGGTCTGCTGAAAAGAAAAAGACTGTCAACTTTAATACAGAGGACGCCCTTTTCGACTTTAACGTTGGTTACATTGGAACTGCTATCCTAGCTGTATTCTTCGTGGCACTCGGAGCACTGATTCAGTATCCTACAGGACAGGCAGTTGAAGCCGCTTCAGCTAAGTACATTTCTCAGTTTGTGGGTATGTATGCCTCTGTTCTTGGAGAATGGTCCCGTTATTTGATTACCTTTATCGCCTTTCTTTGTATCTTTGGAACGGTCATCACCGTTATCGATGGCTACTCTCGTGTCAATCAGGAATCGCTACGATTCTTGATTCTTCAAAAAGAGGATACTCGTAAATCTTTGAACATCTGGATGACCATTACCGCTATCATTGGTATCGTCATCATCAAATTCTTTGCTGGTCAAGTTTCCACCATGCTTCGCTTTGCCATGATCGGTTCTTTCCTAACAACACCATTCTTCGCTCTTTTGAACTATGTTTTGGTGACACGTGAAAATAAAAATCTTCCTTCTTGGCTAAAACTCCTCGCTATCGCAGGATTGATTTTCCTCTTTGGCTTTGCTATTTTCTTTATCTATGCACTTGCCATCGGAAAAGCAGGATAGTTTATAAAATGGCACCCTGACAGGGTGCTTTTTGCATACACAAAAAGCAGTTGAAAATCTCAACTGCCCCTCAGTACTACTTTATTTTTCTGTTTCTAACTCATACAAGTCCGCGATAATCGCTGCGACTTTTTTAATATCTCCCAACATACCACGCATTTCAAAGTCTGCTAGGACCGGGAAGCCAAAGCGCTGGCTATACTGTTTGGCTGTCAGGCAGTATTGATTGTTAAAATTGCGATTACCAGATCCCACTACCCCAAAACACTTACTAGCATTGTCTCCATAAGCGATAAAGTCGCCCACTGGAGTCGTAAGAATCTCAACATCGCCGTTATCGACACCATTTCCACCTTCCAGATAGGTCGGCAAGAAAGCGACATAGGGATGCTCCATTTCAAAGAATTCTTGGCCTTCCTTGACCAAATCCTTGATATGGATTTTTTGGACCTCAATTTCTTCGTACTGAGACAAGAGATAGTCCTTGAGTCGGGTTACAAAACTCTCTGTATTCCCACTCAGACTGATATACACTAAGGATATTTTTTTCATGTTGACCTCGATTTTTTGTTTACGATTAAAAAAGAACTACCAAGATTGTAACTTGATAGTTCTTTTTTGTCAATACTTAGGCAACTTCTTCTGCTTCGACTTCTTCGGCCAAATCTTTTTGTTGGCGCCACATCTTGTAAAAGACTAAGGCTAAAAAGAGAACATTGATAATGATGAACAAAATATTCGTTCCTTGTGCCAATGCTCCCATTCCTAAGCCGAGAGTAGTATCTTTGATTAATTGAACCGCATCTTGAACGTTCATATAGCTATAAACCAAACCAACAATCGCTAGTAGAACATAGCCAATATAAGCATAGTTTGCTAATTGCACATTTTTACGTACTAGAAATACAAAGGCTACTACAACTAAAATTGCAGATAAAACAATCAACAACGTATTAAAAATAGAGTGCGATGACGCTGTTACTTGATAAGTATAGTTGACTGTGTCTTCTAATTGCTGGGCAGTAAGCGTCCCGCTATTCGCCAGGCTCGCACGAAGCACATCTTTACTTGGCAATGGACTCAAGATTCCAAATAATGACATAGATGAAATGAGGGCTGATAGGACTAACAAAACCCAAAGATAAATAGGATTCTTTTTCATGTTTTCCTCCATAAGATATTTTGAACATTATAGCATTTTTTGTACAGGAATACAACTTTTACAAGCTGGTTTCAACTTGTTTCCGATAAGCTTTCGGTGATTTTCCGCACAATTTACGGAAAACTTTGTAGAAATATCCAACATTACTATAGCCAACTGCATAGCAAATATCTTCGATGCTATCACTGGTCGACAGTAAGAGTTGCTGCGCTGCCTTAATTCGCTGTTTATTGAGCAATTCCGCAAAGGTTGAGTTGGTTTCCCTCTTAATCAGCTGACCGAGATAGACAGGATTGATAAAGAGTTCCTTGCTAATATCCTTAAGTGAGAGCTCTTTCTGATAATCACGCCCAATCACTTCCAGAACACTCACCACATTTTCATTCATGCGGTACTGGCCAAAGAACTTGGTCAAGGTTTCTTTGATGTAGGCAACCAATTCTTCAAAGGTGTTAATGGCATGGATAGCTTTGACAATCTCGGTCATATCATCTGCTTTTAGGTGTTCAAATAAATGAAAGACATCCATGACAAACTGAGTAAAGAGCTGCTTTGTGATGGCCACGCGCGGGGTATTCTTCAAAACAACCTTCTTTAGCAGGGTTAATTCCTCGATGATTTGATTGATATTCCCTTGGATAATCACCCGATAAATCGGCTCGTAATAAGCAAACAAACTCTCGGATTTTTCTAGATTAACTGAACCGTAGAAGAGAGCTTTTTCAGCATTGATCTTCCAATTCTCAAAGGACTGCTGGTAGGGTGCTTCAAATGGTGTCACAACGATGCCATCTAGTGGTTGATCAGATATGAAAATCTGCCAGTCTTGTCCCAAAACATAGTAAGGAATGGTAAAAGAGCCCTGCTTTTCCTTGGAAAGACCAATCCACCAGCTGTCTTTACCTGACAGGTAGTTCGTAAATCCTGTCTCATCCAATTCTTGACTGAGGGTCTGACTTTGCTCCACCTTTTCCTGAAGCTGTTGCGCAATTTTTTCTAATAAATTGCCCAACTCCACCTTGTCTACTGGCTTAACCAGATAATCCACGACACTAAGGTTCATGGCTTTTTTAACGTACTCAAACTCCTGATAACCAGACAGCAAGATATAATAGGTATCTGGAAGTAGCTCTTTCATTTCCCTAATCATCTCAAGTCCCGTCTTATCTGGCATGTTGACATCGGAAATGACCACATCTACTGGATTTTTCTTAACGTAGTCCAAAGCATCATCTGCGTGATTAGCTGTTGCGACGACTTGCATATCCCATTTTTCAAAGGGGATTAATCGCTTGAGCCCCTCTGTCACCATGTACTCATCGTCTACTAATAAAACTTTATACATTTCTACCCTTTCTATTCATCCTGGATAGTGATATGGTAACGAACACCTTCTTGCTCAGCTGACTCTACACTGATTTGGTAGCGATCCCCAAAGTAGAGAACAAAGCGTTCGTGTACATTTACTATTCCAATTGATTGCCGCTCCCCACTATAGCTTGCCTCGTGTTCAAAACTTCGCTGAGCTAATTTTTCTTGCAAGCTAGCTAGTTTCTCAGCGGGCATTCCTCGACCATTGTCTTCCACTAGGATTTCAACGAAGCCTTGGCCCTTCAAGGCTTTGATACTGATGACATTATCCGTTCTGCGATGGTCAACACCATGGGCAAAGTAGTTTTCTACTAATGGTTGGAGTGTAAATTTTGGAATCCTCATTTCTTCTAATTCTGGTGCAATCTTGAAACCATAGGCAATGGATTTAGGATAACGCACCATACAGAGATAGCTATATTTTCGGCAAAATTCTAACTCCTGCTTTAACGTCGTTTCCCGCTCGTCGGAGATATTGTTGCGTAACAAGCTACTAAATTCATAGATAATATCTGCCAGTTCATCCTGACTTTGCATGACGGCATACATCCGTAAAAACTCCAGAGTATTGTACATAAAGTGAGGATTGATTTGAGCTTGCAGGGCTCGCATATTGGCATCCTTTTGACTGAGCTCTAGCTGATAGATATCGTGGATATTTTTTTCCAGGCGATCCAACATATCATTGGTTGTTTCTGCAATGAGAAGCAACTCTTGGTCTTTTTCAGAGGTATCGATTCGAAGGCCTTCTTCCCCTTGAGCAATCACCTCGATCGAATCTACTAGGTCTACGACCTGCTTTTGGTAATTTGAGAAAGTCTGTCTAAGGGTCACGTACAAAATGATGATAAAGAGAATACTTAGCCCAATAATGACAGCTGAACTCGTCAAAGTTCCTGTAAGAACAAAATTTTTAGGAACAGCAACTCGAACCTGATAACCGTGAGAGGTGACACCTACAAACCAGTTTTCTCGCTCGGCTGAGACCTTCTCCCCAATATGGAACATCTCGGTCTCAAAAGGCGAAGTTACTGTTACAGCCATTGGGATATGACCCCGAGTATTGTCAATAGCGCCATGTAAAACATCCGGGGATAGGGAGATATAGATCACTCCTAAATCCTTGTCAGACACAGGATCGGAAACAGGAATGGCAAAACTATTGGCTGTTGGCTTAAAATCCTCCGCAGGAATTTTCTCTCCACTGCGTTTTTCTCTAGTCGAAACATACACTTCCTTGTAGTCCTGAAGAACAATAGCCACTCCAGTCACAAAATCATTCCGAACATAGAGATCATCAATATTTTCATACAGGGAAACAGAGATATAAGGCGAAGTTTTACGCTCTAATTGCCAATAGAAATAGTCTGGTGTGCTGAGACTGAAATACTTGTAAATTCCTTCGATGCGGGCCTGATTTTCAACCAAAGACTGAGCAAGTTGAGTTGACTCTCTGTGATAATATTCCACTTCACTTACTGTCCGAGTGGTCACACGTTCTGCAACCCGTTGGGCCTCTTTCTCACGCGAGTCCCAGTCAGCATACGATAGCATAATCGCAAAACTGGCAATGACCACGATCATAACCAAACTATAAATCCGTAAAAGAGAGTGAAGCCAAAACTGCTTCATTCTATTTTGTCGCCAATTTTTCATGGATACTTTCATAAACAGGTTCCAACATATCACTGATAAAGAAATGCCACATTCCAATTCCTACAAAAAAGAGCAAGGCAGGCATATAATAACCAACTCCTACAAGGAGTGCAGACCCGAGTAAAACCTTGGCAATCGCAGGTAGGCTCATAAAAATCCCGATAAGGGACAGTTTCAAGGTATTTTGGTAGGATAAATCAAAGTAGACCTGAAGTTTCAAGGACACAGTATAGGCTAGAAAGACAAGAGCAACTACAAGGACGTTGAGAAAGGTCGCCAAAAGGTGGAAAATCGTCTGGTGGGGCAATTGAACTAGAAGATACAAACCATAAATCAGAACAAGATCCACAAACACAAAACTATAGAAAGCCAGATTGCTCTTGACAAAATTGCTCTTATACAATTCCCAAGCTTCTTTCAAATGGTATGCTCGATAGGTATACCCATGCTCCCCATACAAACTCATAAGAGTTGCACTAGCTGGTGCCAAACCAAAGACTACTCCTCCTGCAAGTGTTAATAGCCAGAAATAAGCCGTCGCAATCATTCCCAAAAAGATACGATTAAAGACGAATTCTAGAAATTTTCCCATACTACTCTCCTTAAACTAACGATGTAACTATTATATCATATTTCAAACGTTTTCAAAAATATAGAACTCCCATTTACAATCCTCAAAAAGCGTGATACAATTGGTTTTGTTAATTCGCATCAAGGAGATTCTCATGAAGAAAAATATCTTAACCACCCTCTTAGCCGCCGTCCTCTACTTTCTTTGTGTAGGGATTGGAGTCTTCCTAGGACACCTGGTCGACCAAACAGGCAATATGTTCTACGCACCTGCCTTTTCTGCCCTTGTCGGTGGCAGTGTCTACATGCTTCTTTTGACGAAGGTCCCTCGTTTTGGTGCTATCACCACTCTAGGACTTTTTATGGCAATTTTCTTCCTAGCCAGCAAGCATGGCGCTGGAGCCTTTCTCCCAGGACTCGCCTGTGGTCTTGCAGCAGATGCCATCGCTCGTCTCGGCCACTATCAGGATAAGATTAAAAATCTTTTCTCCTTCCTCGTCTTTGCTTTTAGCACAAGTGGCCCTATCTTCCTCATGTGGATCCGTCCCAAAGCTTACGTGGCTACCTTACTTGCGCGTGGGAAATCCCAAGAATACATTGACCGTATCATGGTCGCTCCAGAGTTGGACAAAATCCTTCTCTTTGTTTCGAGCATCCTCCTAGGCGCCTTGATGGGAGCTGTTATTGGGCAATTTCTAAGTCAAAAAATAGCTGATAAACTATAAGATAAAAGCCCTGAAGACTAGCAATGCCTAGTTCCAGGGCCTTTTTGTATACAATCCTAAAATTCACTATAGATAAATTCTTGAATGTTCGAAAAATCGGTCACAAAACAATAAATCACGATGCTTAAGATAACCGTATAGAAAAATAGTGTCCACAAGATTAAACGATGTGTGTTAGTTAGCTTGGTTTGCAAATTTGTAAAGTTCTTTTTCAACTTCCATCCATCCTTTCACTCCAACGTGCATCACGTCAAATAAAAAGTAATCATCATACTCTCTGTTTCCATAGTTTAATACGGTTGCACCATGGCTTTTTGCGACATCTTCTATTTTTTTATAAGTTTTTTCTCGCATCTCTCTTGAGACACCAGTGTAGTCATTCCATTTCCCGTTTACTGGGAAAATAATAACCTCAACTTCAATGCCCAATTCTTTGGCAACTGTCAAGAAGAGTTCCATATCTGAATATTCTGGTGACTCCAGATAGCTCAAATCTTTATTGGAATCTTTCAGCGATGCATAGCGATCTTTTAAGTAAGTATTGTAGTAGTTATTATCAACAGCATAGTCATTATTGTCTGTTTTCTTTTTGACCTCTTCCACAAACTGATCCGTCATCTTCTGCCAATCATAGTCTGGGGTTTTATCCCCTAGTGAAGGATAATCTGATTTCTCATGATTTTCATAAAATTTTCGTTTGAGCTTAAAGGAATACATCGCGTTATCTAACTCTAATAGTTTTTTATCAACAATGGTTCCTTTTCCATCTATGAAATAACTTTTGTATTTTTTGTAGATGTCATTTTGTTGCTTGTTCCCCTTGGTAATCTCGATAATCCGATTGATTAGTTTTTCTTTCGTTTCTTTACTAATCTTGTCATTATCTAGCATGTGAAAAATATGTTCCTGAGAAGCCTTGTTCAAAAAGGCATCTTGATGAGTCCCATCTTTTTCAAACCACTGAACCGACTCTACTATAGCTACTTTTCGCTTGCTCATAGATCCTTCAATAGAGGCTAAAGTAGAAGCCTGAATGATGTTTTGAGAATAACTGGTCCCAATCTGCATGATATTAAAATCGTTGTAGTTAAAAATTTTATTTAGATGATAGTCCTCATTTATCGTCGCAACTAACTCTGAGGAACCCATTAGAACCAGTGTATTGGGGGTGATATTGCTTGTTATAATATCTCTACTTTTATACTTTTCATACGAGGTGCTATAACGAATACTGTTATCCTTGACTTTATAATAATCATCAATCTTCTTGACATACGTCACATTTAAAAGGGCAAGCGTCGCAATTACGAGCACAAGCGATAGTAAAAATGCTTTTAATTTAATCATCTCGTTTTATCCTATCCCTTCGATCTGTCCGATTTCTTCTCAATCTCTTATCTCTTTAAAGTCGTCAGCAAGATTTTATAGGGTTCACCTGAAAAGATAAAGAAACCAATCATAACCAAATTCATGGTCACAAACCAACTTAGTAGCTTATACCAGTTTTTGTTTTTATTTTTCTTATAAAAATTGCTTTTCTTTTGATACACTTCAAATCCAGCCATCAAGACACCATGATAAAAACCATAGACAATGTAACTAACACTAAGACCATGCCAAAAACCCATGACCAACATATTGACCATATAGGCATAGGTTGCATTGTGTAGTCTATTTTTAAACCATTTTTTCCTGATAACCTGCATCAATACTCTTGAAAATACAAAATCTCTCAACCAGGTCGACAAGGTGATATGCCATCTGGTCCAGAAATCTTTGATATCGACACTCAAGAAAGGTTTGTTAAAGTTCATCGGTGTCTGAATACCTAGAATATTACTACTTCCAACGGCCATTAGACTATAGCCGGCAAAGTCAAAGAACAGATACAAGGTATAGAGGTACATATACTTGATTGAGTAAACGACTATGCCAGTATTATTTAGATCGAGTAGCATCTGGTAAACATAGGTTGATAAAACAATCTTGTAAAGGAGGCCTAGAACGATACGATATACACCGTCCCCTGCTAACTCTAGATACTCTTTTCGGGGCATGACCTCGTTTATCTCTTTTAAAAATCTCCTACTCCGATCAATTGGACCAGCACTAACTGTTGGAAAAAAGAGCAAAAACTGTAGATAATCTTTTACAGTGATTTTTTCTTTGATTAAGCCATCCGATATCTCTAGCATGATCTGAATGGTCTTAAAGGACATGTAAGAAATTCCAATAAAGGCCAACAAATGCAGAGAAGTCAGAGCAAAGACTTTATTGATCACCAAAGGAAGAATGGAAAGGAAAACCAGTGGTTTCAGCCACTTTGCCTCTATCCGCTGTGCTAGAAAAACCAGATAATACTGGTAGACGATAAAGGCAAGCAAATAGACAATCATCGCTCGACTCTTACCATAGATAGCTCCTGCAAATAAGAGGGAGAGCGCCAAAATATAGTAGTCTTTACGTTTTTCAAAAAAGTTTACCACAAAACCAATCAGTAAAACTACAAATAAGAGAAGGAAAAACTCATTCCCCTCGAAATAATTCATACCAGCCAAACTCCTTTACATTATCATCCCTTCTACAGCAAACTTTCTGATTTGCTAATTGGGGACCTTTGTTTATTATAGCATATTTCTAAAAAGAAGCTTTATCCTTCTTGCATTTCGGTGAGAAAACAAAAAGGAGTCGCGTTGAACTCCTTCCATTTATTTATGACTCAATTTCTTGGTCAAGAAATCTCCCAAGAACTGGATTGTAAAGATAATCAAAATGATAATAATGGTTGCCAAGATAGTCACATCGTGGTTGTAACGATTAAATCCATAGGCAATGGCTACGTTACCGATACCACCAGCACCAACCGCACCGGCCATAGCTGTTTCCCCAACAAGGGAAATCAAGGTCACAGTCGTCACACGAATCAAATCAGGAAGACCTTCTGATAGGTAAACACCCACGATGTCCCAGAAGGTCGCCCCGCTCGCTTGAGCAGCCTCAATAACACCGCCATCTAGTTCAGCCAAGACAACCTGTACCTGACGGGCAAAGAAGGCAAAGACTGCAAATGAAAGTGGCACAAGAGCTGCATTTGGCCCGATGCTCGTCTTCACAATCAAGTGAGAGAGTGGCGACATGATTGCCAAGAGGATGATAAATGGTACCGCACGGAAAATAGAGGTAATCTTGTCTAAAATCCAGAAGATAACCTTATTTTCCAAGACACCACCTGGCGCTGTCAAGACAAGGAAAAGACCTGCTACCAACCCCAAGAACCCTCCGATAATAAAGGAAAGAACTGTCATATAAAGAGTTAGGTAAATGGCTGTTCCCCAGCCTGCCTGACCAGCCCAGCCCATCTTGTAGACATTTGGTAAGTAAGTTTGAATCAACTCTGTCATTTTACTGTCCTCCCTTCAATACTTTTAACTGTACACCAGCCTGACGGATGGCTTCTTGAGCACCTACTAGCGCTGCTTTTTCACCTGACAAGACCACCACCAATTCTCCAACAGGAGTGCCATCGAGAATTTCGATATTTCCATAGAGGATATTAGCCGTTACTTGGTAATGTTTGTACAATTCATTCAAAAGTGGTTCGTCTGTCGAAGCCCCTGCATACTTGAGTTGCACTAAGATACTGTTCTCAGACAAGTGCTCTACGATTTCTTGCTTCTCAATCTTAACCATAGCTTCGTCAATACCTGTTGCAGTAGAGATAAAGTCCTGGGTCAAAGGTTGTTTAGGGTCTGAGAAGATTTCAAGAACACTACCCTCTTCAATCAAACGACCATCCTGCATGACCGCCACACGGTTGGCAATGTCTTTGACAATCTGCATTTCATGCGTAATCAAAACAACCGTCAAGCCTAATTTTTGGTTCAAATCTTGTAACAAGGCCAAAATCTGCTTGGTTGTCTTAGGGTCAAGGGCAGACGTTGACTCGTCTGAAATCAAGATTTTTGGATCATTGGCTAAGGCACGCGCAATGGCCACACGCTGTTTTTGCCCTCCAGATAGTTGAGAAGGGTAGTTTTCAGCACGATCCGCCAAGCCAACCAAGTCCAACAACTTAGCTACTTTAGCTTTCTTTTCTTCCTTGCTGAGTCCAGAGTGTTTGAGGGCAAAGGCCACATTTTCCTCCGCTGTCTTTTGACTCATCAGGTTGAAATGCTGGAAAATCATTCCGATATCCTGACGTTTACGACGCAACTGCTCTGCTGTCAAGGTCACTCTGCCGTTAAAAATAACGTCGTTATCAATGGTAATTTTCCCAGCAGATGGCTTTTGCAAGAGGTTAATCACCCGTACAAGGGTTGATTTCCCTGCTCCAGAATATCCAACAATTCCGTAGATATCCCCTTCTTGGATGTGAATGGTCACATCCTTGACCGCTGTGATGGTTCTCTTCTTTTGGTGAAAAGTCACATCGATCTGATCTAACTTGATAATATCTCTACTCATAGCTTCTAATCAGCTCCTCTACTAATTCAATATGGGTGTAGTAATCGGCGATTCGCACGTTTTCATCTCCACCATGGTCTCGGCTATTGGCATTTCCTAGACCGAAGGCCACCATGGGTACCTCTAAGGCATCAAAGACCGTATGCATAGGTCCTGTCCCCGCTGTGGTCGGCAAGACTGAAACGCCCTGTGGATAGAATTTCTTGGCCAACTCGATCACATTGAGAATGGCCGGCGCGCTCATATCGCTTCGATAACTCATCTCTCCCAAGGTATAGTATAATTCTACCTTATCAAAGCCATTTTTGTCTAGCTGTTTCCGAATTTTTTCCAGAACATCATGCGGTTCTAAGCCAGGAACCAAACGAACTTCTAACTTGGCACTGGCTTCTGCTGGCAAAATCGTTTTAACCCCTTGACCTTGATAACCTGACTGAATCCCTTCGATATTAAGGGCTGGCTCGAAAAAGAACCGTTTTAGAAAGGCTGCACGTTCCTCTTGTAAGAGAGGCAATTCCAAGCCATAAATGCGACTGATTTCCTCAGGATTGCGTTGGGCGTAGGTATCCACCAAGGCTAGTTCTCGTTCATTTGGTTCTTGAACATCCTCGCACAAGCCTTCTACTAAGATACGCCCATCAGCAGCTCGCAGACTACTTAAGGCCTGGATAAGATACCATGGAGCTGACTCCAGGACACCACCATAACTCGAGTGAATGTCCACATCCGCACTTTTCACCTTGGCATCAAAGGTCACGATTCCTTTGTTTCCACCAGAAATTTCTAACTGTTCCAAGGCGTTCTTGGTCCCTTGTTCCCAGACTAGTAAATCCGCCCCACGAAGTTTGTCTGCGTGTTTCTCTAAATACTTATCCAGATCCATGGAAGCAGACTCCTCTGCCCCTTCCATGATAAAACTGATATTGACAGGCAGGTCATCGTGGTGCTGCATATACTTTCTCAGAGCACTCAAACGAGCCGTGATATGGCCCTTGTCGTCGTCCACTCCGCGCCCATACATAAAACCATTGCGCACAGAAAGTGTAAAGGGATCCTCTGTCCATACCTGGTCTCCATCCGCTGGCACAGTATCATAGTGATTATAGAAGATCAAGATCTTGGCATCCGGACGCGAACTCTTGAAATGTGCCATGACAAAGGGAGCCGTGTAACTCTCATCAATCTCAACTTCAGCCCCTACTCGCTTGAAAATCTCACCCAGATAGTTTGCGACTTCCTTGAGCCCGACCTGCTGGGCAAAGACTGATTTCTTGGAAATTAAGGTGCGCAAGACTTCAAAATAATGTTGAGCAACATGATCCTTTTCAAATTTTTCAATCTGCTCTTGTTCGCTAGGAAAAACCATTTTCTCTCTCTTTCTACTACGTACTTGTGTCCCTGGAACAACCACAAGGGCCTCTTTAAAATCAACTCTCTATACAAAAGTAAGAGGTGGAAACTCTCTCCCACCTCCCTGTGTCTTATTACCAAACTGGTTGGTCCAAACCGTCTGATGTTTCTTCGATAACTTTTTTCACTTCATCAGTGTGGTAAGCCGCGATAATTTTCTTGATGGCATCAGCTTTAGGTGATGATTCCCAATCTTTTTTCGCAACGATGATGTTGTACCATTGTTTTGAGTTTTCATCAGCTTGTTCTTTGAAGAGTGCTTTCTTGTAGTCCAATTTTGCTTCTGTAACGAAGGTATTGTTTACAACGGCAGCATCAACTGATGACAATGAACGAGCTGTTTGGCTAGCGTCCAATTCAGTAATCTTCAAGTTCTTTGGATTTTCTTTGATGTTAGCAACTGTTGCAAGGGCAGTTCCAGAAACATCCAATTTGATCAAACCAGCTGATTGCAACAAGTAAAGCGCACGGCTTTCGTTTGTTGCATCGTTTGGTACGGCAATTTCACCGTTATCTGGGATTTCTTCCACTTTGGTGTACTTGTTTTCTTCTCCATTTTTACCTGAGTAAAGGCGGATTGGTGAGATGTAGGTATCTGCAATCGCTACAAGGTCTTTCCCGTTTTCTTTGTTCCAGTTATTCAAGAAGTTGTAGTGTTGGAAAGCATTCAAGTCTACTTCGCCATCAGCAGTTGCCTTATTTGGTTGTGAGTAGTCTGTGAACTCTGTGAATTCCAATTTAATACCATCTTTTTCAACCAATTCTTGGATTTTATCCCAACGCGCTTCTTCAGAACCGCTACGGTTAACTGTTGCAATTTTGACAACTGTTTCGTTGTCTGCTTTCTTTTCTGAATTTCCGCAAGCTGCAAGAGCCAAACCTGCGACTGTAGCAAGAGCTGCTACACCGAGCCATTTTTTAATTTTCATGATTCTTTCTCCTTTAAAAATAATACCGTAATAGTATCTCATACTTTATTTGATTTCGCAAATTGTTATTAGATAGGCAGACATATAGTTTGAAACTATATACCTAAAAATTGAGAAATCATCCGCCTTTCTCAGACTGGATGATTTCATACGACTATTTAATATCAGCTTCTGCTGGTAGGTAAGAATCACCAAAGAACTGTTGAGATAGCTTTTCAAGAGTTCCGTCTTTGTAGAGTTCTTGGATTCGTTTGTCCACAAATGATTTCAACTCATCTTGACCTTTAGCAAGAAGTGGGTAAACGTAAGGTTGTTGGTCGCTTGGAAGTTCAATGACTTTCAAGTTGTCCAAACCTTGGTTCTTGATAACTGTTTCAACACCGATTTTATCAAAAATCTTGTAGTCAAATTGTCCATCACTCAAACGAGACATGATTTGTTGGAAATCAGCCTTTGTGTAATTAAGGATAGTTGGATTGTCTGCATGTTCTGTGTTATATGCTTCCAATTGTTTAGCTGAAGTTGTTCCTTGAACGACCTCAGTAGATTTTCCACCGATATCATCGAGAGATTTGATGCTATCGTCGTCTTTCTTCACAACGAGAACGTTAGGATTTTTAGCAGTTGGTGCTGCGTAAAGGTATTTTTCTGCACGTTCTTTGGTATAGCTGAGGTTGTTAACAGCCATTTGATAACGGTCACTATCAAGTCCTGGGAAAATACCTGACCACTCTGTCTTTTCAAACTTGACAGTATACTTGTCTGAGTCTTTAAAGATAGCGCGAACCACTTCAATCTCGTAACCAGTCAATTCACCATTTTCTTCATAAATAAATGGTTTTGGTGAACCGTTAGTTGCTACGACGATTTCTTTTTTACCAGATGTTGCCTCGCTAGTTGCAGTATCTTTCTTATCTCCACCTGAGCAAGCTGCTAGTACACCTGCGGCAACAAGTCCTAGAGCAGCAAGAGATGAATATTTGACGATTTTTTTCATGTCATTTCCTCCAAAATAGAATACTTTACTATCTTAACAGAAAATATTTTTTTTCGCCATTATATGATATCTATCTCGGTGATAGGTTTTTTTTATGGCTGACTAAAAGACCAGACGCAAGACTGCAATCAAGACTACTCCAAAAAGAACCGTACCCACTAGATTGCGGTATCGAAAGGCTACCCAAGCCGTTGGAAAGACTGCTAAAAAGTCCAGCCATTTGATCTGGGGAAGGCTGCCAACCTTGCCAGTCACTACGCTTGAAAGGATCAAGGCAAAGATAATGGAAACAGGCAAGAACTTCAAAAACCGCTCAACGATAGCTGGCAACCCCTTGTACTTAACCAAGATGAAGGGAATCATACGGGGAACCCAAGTCACTAATCCAGAAAAGACGATTGCCATTAAAATATACTTACTGACCATCTAAGACCACCCCCATAGTACAACCTAGCAAGGTCGCAAACAAGACAGCTAGCGACTGAGATACTACTGTCAAGAGCAAAACGAAGGACACCGCAACAACTGCTAGGATCCGCAGCAGATTCCGTACAGGAACCCGTCTTTGCATAATCTGAAATTGCGAAGTAAAAATCCCGATAAACATCCCAACAAGGGCAAAGTCTAATCCAAAGACCTCAGGATTTGGCAGAAGCCCACCTAAAGCTGTCCCCGCCACTGTCCCAATAAACCAGGCTACATAACTATTGAGATTGTTCCCGTGCATCCACATGGGATGAACCTTGTCTGTATGGGCTAATTCTCCCATCAAAACCCCGTAGGTCTCATCTGTCAGGAGACTGGACATCCCGATATTTTGCCAGAGACTAGTATGACGGAAATAGGTCGATGCGTGTAAGCTCAATAAAAAGAGGCGCAAGTTGATCAAAAAGACCGTCATAGCAATAGCTGCCACAGGCGCTTGGACTGCAATCAGTGCCAACATGGCAAACTGGGCGCTCCCAGCATAAACAAAGAGACTCATCAAGCCCATCTCAACAGGTGTCACATAGGGCGCACCGATAATCCCACAAGCCAGACCAATGCTGACATAGCCAAGGGCAGTCGGCATGGCCGCCTGAACACCTTCCCAAAATCCTTTTTCTTTCATCCTTCTCCTCATATTCTCTCCAATTGAGGCTGTTCATCATCACAGCCACAGCACGGACTATTATAACATATTCAAAGAAGAGAAAAAAGTTTCGGATTCGAAACCTATTGCCAGAAAAAGTGCTGAAGAGGAAGCATCATGGATACATGAGAAATTGATCCACTCGGATAGTATACTTATCGGTTTCTGTGTCTGTAGCATATTTATTTTCTGTTGGATAGACATCAACCCAGAGTTCCCACTGTTGTCCCTTCAATTTGACCTTGTAGCGATAACCGTCATCATAGAGGCCTACTGTATCAGTGGTCATAGACTGGTAATCTGGGAGTTCTTCCAGTTCTTTTTTTACAGTCTGGGATAAGTTATCCAGCAATGCTTGCTGCTCAGCTTTTGAGGTAACGAGAAAATAAGCCGCTACTGTTTCCAAACGATGCGATTTTGAAAATGTAAAGGTCGCTCGGCCTGGATAGCCTTTCAAAGTAATCTGCTCATAGTGATAGAAAAGGCGACCTGTTTTATAAAAATACGGGTCTTCTGCACGCCAGGTATCGCGATAGGCCATTTCTGTTTCCTCCTCCACCTCGCTAGCATTTCCAAATACTTCTTCAAAAGATTTAGGAGACATACCGAACGAAAGGGATTCAAACAAAACCAGTTGTGTCCTTTTGATATTCTGGCAAGCTGATAAAAGCATGAGTAAAGCTCCAAGAGCAAGCAAACTACTGATTATTTTTGTAAATTTCATATTTCTACTATACAAAAAAAGGGTAGGATTTGTCCAAGATAAAAGAGTCAACAATTAACTGACTCTTTATTCTATGGTATAGAAGGAAAGGATTACGATGCATGCCTCCGATATTGACTAATCCCAACCCCATACTCCTTATCTTCAGGCTTTTCATGATATCCAAGTTCTGTCGAATAAACCTCGACCCTGAGATCCTCCGTTTGCCCTTGTAATTTGACTTTATATTGATAAGAATCTTGATCTAGTCCTACCATTTCAACTGTCATAGACTGATAGTCTGGTAAAGATTCAATTTCTGTTTTTATAGCCTGCGATAGTTTGCCAAGTAGTTCTTTCTGTTCCATTTTTGAAGCAACAGGAAAAGAAGCCCTCGCTTCTTCCAAGGTATGCCATTTTGAAGATGTAAAATCTGCGCGGATAGTATAGCCTTCCCATCTCATATTTTCGTAATAGTAGAAAAGGCGGCCTGTTTTATAGAAATACGGGTCTTCTGCACGCCAAGTATCACGATAGGCCATTTCCTCCTCCTCCACGACTTTGTCAGCTACTACAAATGTATTTTCAAAAGATTCTACAGACATATAAAACGAAAGCGATTTAAACATGATTAACTGCGTACTAGGAAATTCCAAATTTTTAAAATTTTGGTAAGATTTTATAAATAAGATTAGCACTCCAAGAGCAAGCAGACCACTGATTATTTTTGTAAATTTCATATTTCTACTATACAAAAAAAGGTTAGGATTGGCAAACTTTGATAGAGTTGGATTCCGTGGTTGAATTCTAAAATTACTTTTTCATTTAAGGTAACAAGGAATTGAGCAAGAACTATTATTAGATATTGGAGATAAGAAAAAGACTGGAGCGCCAGCCTTATCATATGAACAAAAATTAAATCAAAGTTCCCTACTAAATGCTCTCACGAATATTCAAGAGCATGACAAATGCGGTTAGGAGTAATAGCAATAGAATAAAGCTGACCGCTAGGGTCCCAAAACTTGTAGCAATCGTTACGAAAACGATTGTGAATAGACTTGGTAAGACAACCGTAATAGCACCAATAGAGGATTGAACCGCTCCCATTGACTCCTCAGGTATTTGTTTAAAGACGAGTTCTTGCAATCTAGGAGAGAGTAACCCTGCGATGAAGGCATCCAAGGAGCTGAAAAGCAGAATCAAGCCAAAATGAACTGTGGCAAATCCTACTAGAAGGAGTAACTGGATGACGACCGAAGCGTATAGAGCTGTTTTTATAGAAATCATATTTTTCAGATAGCCACTTACAAGGCTTCCGACAATAAGTGCTATCAATTCTAGTGTTGATAACAAAGCGAGTGATTGACCAGTTTGTAAATTCAAAAACGGTTGGATTCTTAAAAAAAGAGTCGAAATAGGAACAGTGACATTGATCACAGCTTGGCTGATAGAGACGATAAATAAAATGAAGATTACTCTATCCATATTCCAGATCAATTTTGATGATTGGAACAAATGCTGGCAAAACGATTTTATAGAAAGACCTTCTTGATAGCTAATTGTTTTTTCAACTTTCAAAAGATCATTTTTTATAAAGAGAATACCTACAAATGCTATCAGAAACGTCAGAGCGTTTAGCAAGGAAATGAACTGAATGGAAAGAATTCCTAGTAAAATCCCTCCTAGAATATTACTGATTGTCCGAACTAAACTAACTGTTGATTGTTTAAAGCCAATAGCTTCTGTCAGATGTTCTTTCCCAATGATTCTTATAAAAATAGGAGTTAGCATGGCTCCTGAAAAGTAACTCAATGTATCCGACAAGAGATTCATTAAACAAATAAAGAATACGAGCCATAAGGAAAAGGACTGCCCTGAAAGCGAAAGTGCAACTATAGAATAAAGTACAAATTTGACAAAACTAATAACCGTATACTTTAGAACACGATTGTGTTGAAAGTCAGCCAAAACTCCCATAAAGATTTGCAGAACTTGAGGAACAGTCTCTGAAATCGTAATGAGTAAAATCGCCAAGGGGGCAAACGAAGCATCTGCCACATAATTCAAAAAAGCAAGATAAAAAATCGTATCCCCAACCGTTGAAATCCACTGGTTGATGGTTAATTGCCTAAAATCTCTATTTTGAATAAATACTTTCATCGCAACTCCTTTTTGAATTCAAATGGGAACTTTTCCCCAAGAATAGACCGATATTGCTGAGCACCTAAAATTACAGCAACGGTAAAATCTGACCAATACCATTGTAGACTATGTGCAGTCCAATAGGCCAATAAATTGACTTAGTTACTCTAAACAAGACTGCAAATATGAGACCGCCACCCATATATACGAAAAAGTCTGTCAAGACCCAACCGTGGTTACTAATGTGCAAGATTCCAAATAAAGCAGCCGAACCGAGCACATCCAGTCCCCATTTCTTTCCTTTTTCCAGAGCAGTCATCACCAATCCACGATAAATCATCTCTTCAAAAATAGGACCTGCAATTACAGGATAGAAAAAATACATCAAAAATGCCGTTGCTCCTGTAAAAGTAGGAACATCCAGTTGATAAGCAATTTCATTTTTGGTAGGTGGGAAAAGATAAAATGTTACGAAATTCCAAACAACAAAAGCAAGAAGAGCTAAAAAGGAATAGAAAAGATAAGAACCTCTAAATTTTCGACTGTTAATTTTCTGCCATTTACCTGACCAAACCATAACAATAAAAGCAAGCAGAACCACAAGAAAATTCAACAGCATATCCGACAAATAATAGGTAAAGTCAGATAGACCCGCAGCAAGGTCGCTATGTAAAAGCAAACGAATCAAGAACTGGTCAGCAATGACAAGTAGAACAGCTATAAACAAGTAGTAGCGTGAGATTATCTTTTTCATTTTATTTTCTCCTATACTATGAAATAAAGACAGTATAACACGAAAACTGCCCTAACTCAAACTTGGATAGCTGAGATGCTGTCAGTCCATCACAAGCTACATCTAACTGCTTGAGTTTTCTTAGCCAATCGCAATTCCTTGTAAAATTCTCCCAATGCCATCTTTTCAATCATGACCAAACTCCTATCCAAAACCCTCTTTACTATTCCCTTCGTAAATACTTTTCCTTTTTTAACATATTATAAAATATTGGAACTATATACCAGTTTACACTAGACACAAGATATAGTGCTTACGAGAATATCAAAAAGGAGACTTACAAACGGAAATCGTCTTTTAATAATGTCTAAATTCTTCGCAGGATTTCAAAATTTTGATATAATAGAAGTAACAAAAATAAAGGAAATTAAGTATTATGAACGCAATCACAGCTCACAGCTCACAG